>DASXLB010000014.1 GCA_036496585.1 Vicinamibacterales bacterium | reverse complement strand
GTCCATAGCCGGAAGCCTTCATGCCGCCAAAGGGCATCTGCGCCTCATCGTGCACGGTGGGGCCGTTGATGTGACAGATGCCGGCCTCGATGCGCTTGGCGACTTCCAGGCCTTTGGTCAGATCGCGCGTAAACACCGATGCCGCCAGCCCGTAGTCGGTGTCGTTGGCCAGTTGCACCGCTTCATCGAGCGAACTCACGCGGGTGATAGACACCTGCGGTCCGAAACTCTCTTCGCGAAACAGCGCCATGTCGGGGCGCACGTGATCGACGACGATGCCCTGCATGATGGTGCCCTGCGCGCCGCCGCCGGTGAGCAGCTTCGCACCCTGCGCCACGGCGCTATTCACCAGGCGCTGCACGCGCTCGACCGTGGCCTGACCGACCACGGAGCCCAGCACCACTTCGCCCTGACGCGGATCACCGCTGGGCAAGCCGGCGACGCGAGCGGCCAGCTTGGCGGCGAATTCATCAGCGACAGCTTGCTCGACGATCACGCGCTCGGTGGACATGCAGATCTGTCCCTGGTGAGCGAACGCACCGAACACCGTGGCATCCACCGCGGCGTCGATGTCGGCATCGGCCAGCACCACCAGTGGCGCCTTGCCGCCCAATTCCAACAACACCGGCTTGAGATACTTGGCGGCGGTGAGCGCCACGCTGCGTCCCACCGAGGTCGAGCCCGTGAAGTTCACGCGCCGCACGGCTCGGTGCGCAATCATGGCCTCCACCACCGCCGGGGCGTCCTGGGCGGCATGGGTGATGACATTGACGATGCCGCCACCGAGGCCTGCTTCCTGCAACACCGTGCCGATCAGGCAATGCGTGGCCGGGCAGATTTCCGAGGCTTTCAAAATGACGGTGTTGCCGCAGGCCAATGGCATGGCGATGGCACGCACGCCGAGAATGATGGGCGCATTCCACGGTGCCAGTCCGAGCACCACGCCAGCCGGTTGGCGAATGGCCATGGCCATGTTGCCCGGGACGTCGGAGGGAATGATTTCGCCGGCGATCTGCGTGGTCATGGCCGCGGCTTCGCGCAACATGCCGGCGGCCAGATGCACGTTGAAGTGGGTCCAGCCGGCGGTGGCGCCGGTTTCCGTGGTCACGGCGTCGACGAACCGCGCGGCTTGCGACTCCAGCAACTCGGCGGCGCGCGACAGCTGGGCACGGCGCGCACTCGGGCCGAGTGCGGACCAGGCGGGAAGGGCCGCGGCGGCCGCATCCGCGGCGGCGCGGGCATCCTCGACCGTGGCGGCCGCGGCGATGGTGGCCGCGCGGCCGGTCATTGGATTGAGCCGCTCGAAGACGGCACCGCCGCGGGCCGCGACGTCGTGACCGCCGATCAGAAGTTGCACGTGTTGCACTTACACCCCCACCTGCCGCGCAGGCTTTACACATTATAATGAGCCGGCTCGAGCTTTACAGGCGCGCACTCATGAACACCGGTCCGGCATTGCAGTTGATCATTCTCGTGGCGATATTGCTGCTCGTCGGGCGGTCGTTGTTCCGCACCGTGCCGCAGGCGACCGTCGCCGTGGTCACCGTGTTCGGCAAATACCACCGCATCATGCGCGAGGGCCTCAATTTCAAGATGCCCTGGGAGAAGGTGTTGTATCGCCTGTCGCTGCAAAATCGCGCCCTGCAGCTGGAGTTTCAAGCCATCACGCAGGACCAGGCCAACGTCAAGTTCGCGACCATGGTGCTGTACGCGGTGGCCGCCGCGGCCGAGGAGTCGATCAAGAAGGCGGTGTTCAGCTTCGCCACGCCGCAGGAGTTCCAGCTGGCATTGCAGCGGACCATTGATGGCTCGATACGCCAGTTCGTCGCCACCACCAAACAATCCGATATCCTCGGCATGCGCGCCGAAATCGTCGATCACACCAAGAAGAATCTCGACGAGGTGGTACTCAACTGGGGCTACGTGGTGCGCGACATTCAGATCACCGACATGACCTTCGACAAGGAGATCATGGATTCGATGGCCCGCGTGGTCTCGTCGAAGAACCTGCTCGCGGCGGCGTCGAACGAAGGGGCGGCACTGCTGGTGAAGCGGACCAAGGACGCCGAAGCCGAGGCGGCCTTCAAGACAATCGGCGCGGAAGCGGAAAAGAAGGCGGCGGCCCTGCGCGGCGAGGGTCTGGCGCTCTTCCGCAAGAACGTCGCCGACGGCATGAAGGAAGCCGCCGAGAGCCTGCGCGCCGCCGGCGTGGACGCCAATTTCCTGCTGTTTCTCGAGTACACCGATGCACTGAAGTACGTCGCCGATCATGCGCAGGGAAAGGTGATCTTCATGGACTCGGGCGCCGGCGCCTCGACGCGGGCGGTGCAGGGCATCCTCGGCATGCAGGCCGAGATCCCCGTGCCGCCGTCGCTGCCGGTGGCGTCGTCGTAGCGTCGCTGCAGCGAGCACATCGATGAACGACGAAATCCGGACGCTGCTCCAGGCTGGGCGGAAGATCGAGGCGATCAAGTTCGTGCGCCAACAGACCGGCACCGGGCTGAAAGCAGCCAAGGAGTACGTGGAAGCGGTCGGTCGAGGTGAAAGTCCCGCGGCACCGGCTCCCGCGCCGCCGGGTGGCACGGGATGCGTGTCTGTTCTGCTGCTCGCAGTGCTGGCGGCGGCGATGCTTGCGTCGGGCCGCGGCGTCGTCGCGCAGCAGGACGACAACCAGCCCATCGCCCCCTTCCGCATCGCCGGCAACCTCTACTACGTCGGCTCGAGCGGCATCAGCTCGTACCTCGTCACCACACCGGCTGGCCACTTCGTGATCGATGCGGGCTACGAGTCGACCGTTCCGATCGTGGAGAAGAACATCAGGACGCTGGGCTTCAAGGTGGAGGAGGTGCGCATCCTGCTCAACACGCAGGCCCACTACGACCACGCCGCCGGCTTCGCGGCCTTGAAGCAAGCGACCGGCGCGCAGCTGATGGTCAGCGGAGCCGACGCCGACGTGATCGAGCGCGGCGGCATGCATGATTTCTCGTTCGGCGATGCCCATCCGTTTCCGCCGGCGGAGGTGGATCGGCGCCTGAAGGACGGCGACACGGTCACGCTCGGCAAGGTGACGCTGCACGCCAACGTCACACCCGGACACACCAGGGGCTGCACGACCTGGACGTTTTCGGTGACCGAGAACAACCGCGAGCTGCACGTCGTCGACATGTGCGGGCTGACCGTGCTCGATACGACCCATCTGGTCGGCAACGCCGGCTATCCGGACATCGTCGCCGACTATGAGCGGACGTTCGCGGCGATGCGCAAGCTGCCGGTCGATATCTTCATCGGCGCACATCCTGCTTACTACGACGGGACGGCGAAAGCGGCGCGGTTGGCGGCAAACCCCGCCGGCCCCAACCCCTTCATCGATCCGGAGGGCTACCGGAGCTACATCGACACTGGCGAGAAGCGGTTCCGCGAGGAGCTGGCGAAGGAAAAAGGACGTTAGCGCACAGCGTGACGCGGCTAAAACGCGGCGCGAGGACGATCGGGAGAGCGCCGGCGCCGGCAACTCCCTCATGTTCGCTATAATCAACGTTTGCTCGACTTCATCAGAACCATCATTACTGAGGACCTTGCCGCCGGGCAGACGGGCGGTCGGGTCGCGACCCGTTTTCCACCCGAGCCGAACGGTTATCTCCACATCGGCCATGCCAAGTCGATCTGCCTCAATTTCGGCATCGCGAAAGACTTCGGCGGCACCTGCAACCTGCGCTTCGACGACACCAACCCGACCAAGGAAGACGTCGAGTACGTCGAGTCGATCGAGCAGGACGTCCGCTGGCTCGGCTTCGAGTGGGACGGCTTCCACTTCGCGTCCGACTACTTCGAGCAGCTCTACGAATTCGCGGTCGCGCTGATCGGGAAGGGGCTCGCCTACGTCGACAGCCAGTCGGCCGACCAGATGCGCCAGAGCCGCGGCACGCTGACCGAGCCCGGGGTCGACAGCGCGAACCGGGCTCGCCGCGTCGACGAGAACCTGGATCTCTTCCGGCGCATGCGGGCCGGCGAGTTTCCCGACGGCGCGCACGTCCTGCGCGCGAAGATCGACATGACGTCGCCGAACATCAACCTGCGCGATCCAGTGCTCTACCGGATTCGGCACGCGCACCACCATCGCACCGGCGATCGCTGGTGCATCTACCCGATGTACGACTTCGCGCACTCGCCCTCCGACGCCATCGAGCAGATCACCCACTCGCTGTGCACGCTCGAGTACGAGGCGCACCGGCCGCTCTACGACTGGGTCGTCGACCACACGCCGGTCTCGTCGAAGCCGCGCCAGATCGAGTTTGCGCGCCTGAATCTCAGCTACACGGTGATGAGCAAGCGCCGGCTGCTGGAGCTGGTGGTGGAGAAGCACGTCAACGGTTGGGACGATCCGCGGATGCCGACGATCGTCGGGATGCGGCGGCGCGGCTATACCGCCGAGGCGATCCGCGCCTTCTGCGAGCGCATCGGTGTCGCCAAGCGCGAGAACCTGGTCGACGTCGCGCTGCTCGAGCACGCCGTGCGCGAGGATCTCAACGCGCACGCCAACCGCGTGATGAGCGTGCTGCGGCCGCTGCGGGTCGTGATCGAGAACTATCCCGAGGGACAGACCGAAGAGGTCGACGTCGTCAACAATCCGGAGGACGACTCGGCGGGCACGCGCAAGGTGCCGTTCTCCCGCGTGCTCTACATCGAGCAGGACGACTTCCGGGAGGATCCGCCGAAGAAGTTCTTCCGCCTGGCTCCGGGCCGCGAAGTACGGCTGCGCTGCGCCTACTTCATCACCTGCACGGGCGTGGTGAAGAACGACGCCGGCGAGCTCGTCGAGCTGCGCGCCACCTACGATCCGGCGACGCGCGGCGGCGACGCGCCCGACGGCCGCAAGGTAAAGGCCACGCTGCACTGGCTGTCGGCGGCGCACGCAGTCGACGCTGAAGTCCGTCTCTACGACCGGCTGTTCACCGTCGAGGAGCCCGGCAAGGTCGAGGACTACCGCAGCGTGCTCAATCCCGCCTCGCTCGAGGTCGTGCCGCAAGCCAAGGTCGAGGCCTCGGCGGCGCTGGCCGCGCCAGGCACGCGTCTCCAGTTCGAGCGGATCGGCTACTTCGCGGTCGACACCGACAGCGCGCCTGGCCGTCCCGTCTTCAACCGCACGGTCACGCTCAAGGACAGCTGGGCCAGGATCGAGCACGGGCAGAAAGCTGGGGCGGCGCAGGGCGCCTAGGACCCCGGCTCCCCGGCCGTTGCCCTTTCTTCCTCACCAGATGCGCGTGCGATCCTCCGGCTTCAGGTAGTACTTCCCGCCGGTGATGTTGAACGCCTTGTACCAGTCGTCGTCGTTGCGGAGCGGACCGATGATCCGGAACCGGGCGGGGGAGTGCGGGTCGGAGGCCATCTGGCTGCGCTGGGCGTCTTCGCGCTGCTTGGCGCGCCACGCCTGGCCGAAGGCGAGAAAGAATCGCTGGTCGCCGCTGAAGCCGTCGAGCACCGGCGCCGCCGCGCCCTTGAGCGACGTCTCATACGCGTCGTGCGCGACGAGCAGCCCGGCGAAATCCGCGATGTTCTCGCCCATCGTCAGCTCGCCGTTGATGTGCATCCCCGGGACGGGCTCGTAGGCGTCGTACTGCGCGCCGAAGCGCTTCGCCTGCGCGTTGAACCGGTCGGCGTCGGCCTGCGTCCACCAGTCGCGGACGGCGCCGGTCGCATCGATCTTGCGACCCTGGTCGTCGAAGCCGTGGCTGATTTCGTGGCCGATGATCGCGCCGATCGCGCCGTAGTTCACGGCCGCATCCGCTTTCGGATCGAAGAACGGCGCCTGCAGGATGCCAGCCGGGAAGACGATCTTGTTCTCGAGGCCGCCGTTGTAGGCGTCGACCGTCTGCGGCGTCATTCCCCACTTCTTGCGATCGACCGGCTTGCCGAGATCAGATAACTGATACTCCCACTCGAACCGATTCGAACGCTGCACGTTGCCGTAGAGATCGGCGGGATCGATCTTGAGAGCCGTATAGTCGCGCCACTTGTCCGGGTAGCCCACCATCACGTCCATCTTCGAGAGCTTCTCGAGCGCGGCGGTCTTGGTCGCGGCACTCATCCAGTCGCTGCGCTGGATACGAGCCGCCATCGCGGTCTTCAGGTTGGCCACCAGGTCGTTCATCATCGCCTTCGACGAGGGCGGAAAGTACGCGTCGACGTAGGCGTGTCCGAGCAGCTCGCCCAGGGTCGAGTCGATCAGCGTCGCGCCACGCTTCCAGCGCGGACGCAGCTCAGTGACGCCGCTGAGCGTCCTGGTGAACGTGAAGCGGCTGTCGACGAACCGCTTCGAGAGATACGGCGCCGCCTGGTCGGCGAGGTGGAAGGACTCCCACAACTTGAGCGTCGGGAGCGGCGTGCGATCGTAGAGGGCCGCGATGTCGCGGATCGCCGTCTTCTCGGCGACGATGGCGTGGTCGCGCTTCGCGATCAGCGATCCGGTGAGATAGGTGTCCCAGTTGAGGCCGGGCGCGAACGTCTGCAGCTCGGCAATGCTCATCGGGTTGTTGATCTTGTCGATGTCGCGGCGATCGGCCGCCGGCCAGCTCGCCTTCGCCACGGCGGTTTCGAACGCGAGCACGGTGTCGGCGTCCTTCGCCGGATCGGGATCGTGGACCATGCCCAGCGTGCGCGCGATATAGGCGCGATACGCATCGAGCTGAGGCTTGAACGTCGGATTGAGGTAGTAGTCACGATCCGGGAGGCCGAGCCCTGCCTGTCCGAGGAACAGCGTGTTCGTCGACGGGTTGGCGGGATCGGGCGCCACGCCGGCGCCGACGAGCGTCAGCCCGAACGCGCCGTTGGTATCCCCCATGAAGCGCGCGAACGCGTCCTTGTCGGCGAGCGCGGCGACGCGCTTGACGTCCGCCAGCAACGGCTTGTCGTCGATCGCCTCGACCGCGGCTTCGTTCATGAAGCTCTTGTACATGCCGCCGAGCGGACTGGTCGGCGGCGCCTGGTCGATGAGGGCGCGAATCTGCGCCTGCGACCGGTTGAAGACGTCGTAGCCGACGCCGGTGGACGGCTGGTCGGCCGGAATCTCGGTCCGATGCTTCCAGCCACCGTTCACGAACTGATCGAAGTCCTCGCCGGGTTTTGCCGCCCGATCCATCGCCGTCAGATCGACGCCCCAGGATCCAAAGCGTGCCGGCGGCTGCATCTGTCCGGCGCCGTGCAGCGATGCGGCACTGAGCGCGACGATGGCAAGAATGCGGGCCGGGGATGAGTGTGGCATGACCGTCATGATAGGCCAACGGCGCCGCGATACAACCGCCCTGGGACGAGCGCTGACGCGGGGTGCGCGGGCTGCTACTGCGCGGCGAGCTTTTTTCGCCACTCCGCCGCCTGGGACGGCTTGCCCCATGCGGTGTAGAGCTCGACGATGCGCTGGCCGGCGTCGGTCAGGCTGTCGCGGTGGTAGGCCGGAATCGACGCAATCTGTTCACGCATGTGCTCGTAGGCACCGACGATCAGCGGTTCGGCATCGTTGAACCGCCGTTGGCCCGCGAGCGCGCCGCCGAGCATGCTCTCCGCGTCGAACCGGCGCCACGATTTCGGCATCGTCTTCACGCGCCCCGTGACCGCCTCGCGGAGCACGTGCTCGGCGTCCACGTACTTGTGCGCCTCCAGGTACACTTGGCCCAGCGACACGAGCGCATTCAGCGTCCCCGGGTAAGTCGGCCCGGGCGACTCTCGCAGGCCGCTGACGGCGTCGCGCAGCATCACTTCCGCTTCGGCGTATCGCTCCTGCTCGACATAGAGATCCCCGAGGTTGACGCGGAGCATGTTGGCCTGCCGGCTGCGGTCGCCGCTCACGCGCCGGGCGATTGCGAGGCTCTCGGCGAGGAGACGCTCGGCTTCCGGCCGCTTTGCCGGATCGTCCTGGTTGATGAGATTCTGCGCGAGGTTCATGCGGGCCGTGCCGGTGCCGGCCTCGTCGGGGCCGGCCGTGCGGAGCTTGATCGCGAGCACTTCGCGGCGCATCGCTTCGGCTTCGGTGAATCGCCCCTGCTGGCCGAAGACCTGCGCCAGCCGGTCGAGCGTCAGGACCGTCGTCGGGTGCTCCGCGCCGCGCACGCGGCGATTGGTGGCGAGCGCTTCGGTCAGCAGCGGCTCGGCCTCCTTCCACGCGCCGCGCTCCAGATAGATCGCCGCGAGGTTGTTCAGCGACGTCAGCGTCACGCCGTCGTCGTTGCCGAGGACCTCGCGTTCGAGCCGGATGAGCCCGATTAAGGTCGCTTCCGCCCGATCGGGCTGACCCTCCAGGTACTGGTTCCACGCGACGTTGTTCATCGTGCGGATGGTGTCGGCGTCCTTCGGACCGACGCGGCGGGTGTAGATCTCCAGCAGTGCGGTGTAGCGGCGAAGCGCTTCGGCGGAGTTGCCGCCTCGCCCTTCCACCCACGCCAGCGTATCGAGCGCGCGTAGCGTTTCGGGGCCTTCGTCGCCGGCCACCCGGCGCGCGATCTCGAGCGACCGCTGAACCTGCGCGCGCGCCTGATCGATGAGTCCGAGGTCGCCGTAGGTGGCGCCGATCGTCTCGCGGATCGAGGATTCGACCAGCGGCTGCGCGGCAAACTTGCCTTCGATCCGCACCGCGGCACGGTCGAGCGCCGTCCGCACCTTGATGTCCGGATCCGGCCGGACGTCGGGCCCGGACTGGTTGTCGAGACTGGCCTGCGCCAGCACGTCGTTGCGGAGAAAGTCGCTGAGCGCCTCCGCGGCGGCCTGCGCGCGGCTGGCGCGATCGCGTTCGCGGGCCAGCCGTCGCGCCTGCACCGCCATCGTCACGCCGAAGCCGACGAGGAGCACGAGGACGACCGCCGCCGCCGCGACGCCGCCGCGATGCCGGCGGACGAACTTGCCGACCCGGTAGGTCGTGCTCGGCGGGCCGGCCAGCACCGGTTCGTCGTCGAGATGCCGCTGCAAATCGGCGGCGAGGTCCGATGCCGAGCCGTAGCGCCGCGTCCGATCCTTCTCCAGCGCCTTCATCGTGATCCAGTCGAGATCGCCTTTCAGCTCGCTGGCGAGCTTCGACGGCTCGACGTGGGTCGGCGGCCGGTTCGGCGCCGCGCCGGCGGCGGTGACGCGCGTGCTCGGCCGCGGCGGATCCACTTCGCGGATGGTGCGGCGGAGATCGTCGAGGCTCTTCTCGCGCAGCGTCTTCGAGTCGAACGGCATCGCGCCGGTGAGCAGCTCGTAGAGGATCGCGCCGAGCGAATAGACGTCGGTGCGCGTGTCGACGTCGAGCCCGCTCATCTCCGCCTGCTCCGGGCTCATGTACTCCGGCGTGCCGATGAACGTGCCGAGTTCGGTGTGCAGCGTCCGATCGGTCAGCGGCTGGGTCGTCGCCTTGGCGACGCCGAAGTCGATGATCTTCGGCACCGGCCGATCGTCCTGCAGCATGACGAGGACGTTCGACGGCTTCAGATCGCGGTGGATGACGCCTTTCTGGTGCGCGTGCTGGACGCCGTCGCAGACCTGGAGGAAGAGATCGATGCGCTCGCGGAGCGCCAGTTTGTGCTTCGCGCAGTACGCGGTGATCGATTCGCCGCGGACGTATTCCATGGCGAAGTAAGGACGTCCCTCGGCCGTCGCGCCGGCCTCGAAGACACGCGCGATCGCGGAATGGTCCATCAGCGCGAGCGCCTGGCGCTCCGCCTCGAACCGCGCCACCACCTGCGCGGTGTTCATCCCCGCCTTGATGATCTTGAGCGCGACCTTGCGCCGCACCGGCTTCGCCTGTTCGGCCAGCCAGACCTCGCCCATGCCCCCCTCGCCGATCGGCTCGAGGAGCCGATAGGGCCCGATCGCCTGCGCCGCGCGCGCAGCCGCGTCCGGGCCTCTCGTTTCGTCGGCGTCTGGCGCCGGCTGTCGGTCAGAGTCGGCCATGTTGGGAAGGAGTGAATACTACACGCATCCCCGACGCTGGCGCATGGCAGGCGACCGCGAGCGAGCCGCGCGGGCGAGTCTAGAATCGCCCCGCCGCGATCTGCGTCACCAGCTCCTCGAGTGACGACACTCTCGGGCAGTCGGCGTCCGGACGGAGGTTGGCTTCGTCCAGCAGCACGCCCCGCAGGCCGGCGTTTCTCGCGCCGACGACGTCCACGTGATAGAGGTCGCCGACGTGGATGGTCGCGTCCTTGCGCGCGCCGCTTCGTGCCAGCGCGATCTCGAAGAAGCGCGGATCCGGCTTCTCGACGCCTTCGTCCTGGGAGTCGAGGATGTCATCGAAGCGGGATGTGAGGCCGAGGCGTTCCATGTGCGCGAGGAGCGTGCCGTTGGCGTTCGACACGACCACCAGCCGCAGCCCTCGGGCGCGCAGCGCCTCCAGCGCGGGAACGACGTTGGCGGGGACGTACTCCCAGAGATTGCTGGCGCGATGGTACGCGTGCAGCTCGGCGAGAGCTGCCGCCGTCTTGTCCGAGCGCGGGATGCCGGCGTGCGCGAGCACGAGGTCGAAGAACAGCCAGCCGCGGCTGGCATCGGTCGTGCCGCCGATCACGCCCATGTCGTCGAGCTCGCGCCGCGCGGGGGGATCGGCGCGAACGAGCGCTTCGGGCGACACCGCGACCCCCTGTATGGCGAGCGCGTCGGAGACGCGCCACCAGTTCGGATACAGCAGGACGCCACCCGCGTCGAGAAACACCGTTTCCAAGGGCATGTGGTGAATATTCCACAAATCGCCGATGGCGTTTACTGATCCGTCAGGGCCACCAGCGGATCGATGCGCGCGGCGCGGCGCGCCGGCACCGCGCACGCCACGAAAGCGACGGCCGCCAGTACCGCGGCGACCATCGCGAGCACGGCCGGATCGAGCGGCTCCACGCCGTACAACTGGGTCGCCATGGCGCCGCGAATCGCGACCGCCCCCGCCAGACCGATCGCCACGCCGAGCGCGAGCAGCAGCAGCCCCTCCGACACGATCAACGTAAAGATGCGCCGGCCGTCGCTGCCGAGGGCCAGGCGGATACCGATCTCCTTCCGGCGCTGCGTCACCTGATAGGCGAGCACGCCGTAGATGCCGACCGCGGCCAGGAAGAGCGCGATCCCGCCGAACAGCGACGCGAGCAGCATCGGCGCGCGCCGGCTGACCAGCGACTCGTCGACGCGCTGCTGCATCGGCTTCACTGCGAAGAACGGCAGCTCGGGATCGATCTGCCGCACCTGCTCGCGGATGCCGGCGACCGCTCCCGACGGGTCGCCCGTCGTCCGCGCCGCGATCACCATGTAGCGCCGCACGTCCTGCGACGCCGGGAAATAGTAGGCGCCGACCGGCTCCTTCTCGGTCAGGCCGGTCAGCCGGATGTTGCCGACTACGCCGACGACGGTGAACCAGTGCGTCTTCGGTCCGGGACCAGCGGTGAGTGCCTGTGCCGATTCCGGCTTCCACATCCGCCGCCCGATCGGATCCTGTCCCTTCCAGAAGCGCGCCGCGAGCCGCGCGTCGACGATCACGACATTCGGCGCGTGATCGTCGTCGGACGCGGCGAAGTAGCGGCCACGCGTCAGCGGGATGTTCATCGCCTCGAAATAGCCGGGGGAGACCGACGCCTGGAACGGCGACACGAGCGATTCCCCCTGCGCCATCACGTAGCCCTCGGCGAGGATGACGCTGTCGCTCGTGTTGCCGGACAGGGGAATATTGCTGGTGATGCCCGCCGCCTGGACGCCCGGCAGGGCGCGGACGCGATCCAGCAGTCGGATCCAGAACGCACGTGTCTCGTCGTCTCCCTTGTAGCGCGCCGGCGGCGGATTCACCGTGCCGGTCAGGACGTGCGACGTCTCGAAGCCGGGCCGGACGGCGAGGACGCGCTGGAAGCTGGCGAACAGCAGTCCGGCGCCGATCAGCAGCATGAAGGCGAACGTGACCTGCACGGTGACCAGCACCCGGCGCACCAGACGCGCGCCTCTGCCCGCCGTGCCGGACCGCCCGTCTTCGCGGAACGCCTGGCTGAGATTCATGTGCCGCAGACTGAGGACGGGCACCAGGCCGATGAGGATGGTCAGCGCGGCGGCCAGCCCGAGCGTGAAGCCGACGACGGTGCCGTCGACGGCGACGGTGGTGCCCTGCGGCGTGGCGTCGAGGCTCAGCAGCGCCAGGGCCCGGACGCCGGCCCAGCCGAGTGCCAGGCCCGCCGCCGCGCCGGCCAGCGCCAGCAGCAGCGTCTCGGTCAGCAGCTGCCGGGCGATCCGCCCGAGGCCGGCGCCGAGCGCGTGGCGGGTCGCCAGCTCCTTCATCCGCGCGCTGGAGCGGACGAGCGTGAGGTTGGTGACGTTGACCGCGCCGACCAGCAGCACGAAGACGACGCCGCCCCAGAGCAGGTACAACGTGCTCCGCAGGTCGCGCACCAGAAAGCCCTGCAGCGGCACCACCATCGTATGGAAGCCGGCGTTGATCAGGATCTGTTTGAGCTGGGGAAAGCGATCGAGGTTGCGGGCGTTCAGCGCGTCGATCTGCTGTCGGGCCTGCTCGAGCGTCGCGCCGGGCTTCAGCCGGGCGATGTACGTCCAGTTGTTGCTGTGGCGCGACTCGTCCGATTTCTCGTCCGCGGTGAAGGCGACCGGGATCCAGATCTTGACGTCGGGTTCGAGGAAGCCGAAGCCGCGCGGCAGCACGCCGACGATCGTGTACGGCTGGCCGTTCAAGCGGAGCGTCTGGCCGAGCGCGGCGTCCTGGCCGGCGAACCACTGCTGCCACGCCGCGTAGGTCAGGACGACGCTGCTCGTCTTGCCGATCTCACCCTCGGCGTCGCTGAACGCGCGGCCGCGGACCGGCTGGACCTGCAGCATCCGGAGGAGCGAGGGCGTCGCCGCCATCGCGACGATGCGCTGCGCCTCGCCGTTGCCGCTGAGCGTCACGCCTCGGCTGTTGTAGAGCGCCTGCTCCTGGAAGACGTCGGTCTCGCGGAGGCGGTCGTAGTAATCGGGGACGCCGGTCGAGCCGTGGCCGTCGACGACGCCGGCGCCAGGGTACTCGTTGGACATGTGGACCAGCTGCTCCGCGTGCGGCACCGGCAGCGGCTGCAGCAGGACGGCATTGACCACGGCGAAAATCGCCGCGTTGGCGCCGATGCAGACCGCCAGCGTCGCCATCGCGGTGGCGGTGAAGCCACGGTCTTTCCAGAGCAGCCGGGCGGCGAAACGCAGATCCGTCAACATGCTCGACTTAGACGGCGTCCGCCGGCCCGGCGTTCAGCGTCGTCGGCCGCATCGGGAGGGTGAGACTGCCAGTCACACCCGGGCGCGGCGGTCACGGTCGCGGCGCTCCGCTTCTGTTGACTGCCAACATGAACTGCCGTATGCTCCTGTTGACATTCCACATGAGCAAGAAGACCGACGTCCTGCAGGGGACCCTCGACCTGATGGTGCTGAAGACGCTCGACACGATGGGGCCGCAGCACGGCTATGGCATCGCGCAGCGGCTGCTGCAGGTGTCGGAGCGGCTGCTGCAGCTCAACCAGGGCACCCTGTATCCGGCGCTGCTCCGTCTCGAGCAGCGCGGCTGGATCACGTCGAAGTGGGGCACCTCCGAGAACAACCGCAAGGCCCGTTTCTACAGCCTGACGCGTGCCGGACGCAAGCAGCTCCAGCGCGAAGCGGACGACTGGCAGCGCATGGCCGGCATCATCTCGCGCCTGCTCGGCGAGCCCGACGGCCAGCCATGACCGCGCGCGAACTCCTGGCGCGGATCGCCGGTGCCTTCGGGGCCGGCCGCCGCCGCGACGCGGACCTCCGCCGTGAGCTGGCCTTCCACGCGGCGATGCTCGAGACGCGGCACCGCGAAGGTGGACGGGACGCCGAGTCGGCGCGGCGCGCCGCGCGTCTCGAGCTCGGCGGCAGCGCCCAGATCGCCGAGGCGTGGCGCGACCAGCGCGGCCTCCCCGGCCTCGACACGCTGCGCCAGGACATCCGCGACGGCCTGCGCGCGCTGCGCCGGGCCCCCGGCTTCACCGTCGCGGCGCTGGCCACCCTGGCGATCGGGATCGGCGCCAATACCGCCATCTTCACGGTCGTCGACGCCGTGCTGCTGCGGCCACTGCCGTATGTCGAGCCGGATCGCCTCGTCACCGTCGGCGATCGCACGGCCGCGGGCTTCTCGTCGAACGTCGGATTCGCGACGGTCGCCGACTGGCGGCAGCGCAGCCGCTCGTTCGAGTCGCTCGCGCTGATGCGCGGGTGGGGACCGACGCTGGTGGTCGACGGCGAGGCGGAGCTGGTGCCCGCCGCCCGCGTCAGCTGGAATTACTTCGACATGCTCGGCGTCCGGCCGGCGCTCGGGCGCGGTTTCACCGCCGACGACGATCGGTCGGCGTCGTGGCAGGTGCTGCTCCTCAGCGACCGGCTCTGGCGCCGCCGCTTCAACGCCGATCCGGCCGTGGTCGGCCGCACGATCGTGATGAACGACCGCGCCTTCCGGATCGTTGGCGTCATGCCGGCGGCGTACGAGCCGCTCGCGGAGCAGCGCTACGAACGGCTGTCTGCGGAACTCTGGGCACCGCTCGGCTACGACCTGAGCGGCCCATCGTCGTGCCGCAGTTGTCAGCACCTGCGCGGCTTCGCACGGCTGAAGCCGAACACGACGGCGGCGGCGGCGGCGGAGGAGATGCAGGTGATTCGCGAGCAGATGCGGCGCGAGCATCCTGCCGACTACGAAACAGGGACGATCGCGGTCATTCCGCTGGCGCGGGCGCTCACCGGTCAGGTGCAGGCGGCGCTCTACGTGCTGCTCGGCGCCGTCGCGTTCGTGCTGCTCATCGCCTGCGCGAACGTGGCCAGCCTGCAGCTCGCGCGATCGGTGGCCCGCCGGCGCGAGCTGGCGCTGCGCGCGGCGTTGGGCGCCGGGCGCACGCGCATCGTCCGTCTGCTGCTCACCGAGAGCGTGCTGCTCAGCGCCGGCGGCGCGATCGCGGGCGTCGCGCTGGCCGCATCTGCCATCCATGGACTCGCGGCGCTCGCGCCGGTGTCGCTGCCCCGGCTCGACCACGTGAGCGTCGACGCACGCGTGCTCGCCTTCACGGCGCTGGTCGCCATGGCGACGGGGGTCGTCTTCGGTCTCGTGCCCGCGCTGCACGCCGGCAGGGCGGACCCGCGCGCGACGCTGGTGATCGATTCGCGCGGAAGCGTCGGTGTCCGATCGCGTGCGCGGTCGACGCTGGTGGTCGTCGATCTCGCGCTGGCGCTCGTGCTGCTGGCTGGCGCCGGCCTGATGCTGCGCACCGTCGACGCGTTGACCCGGGTGACGCCGGGATTCGACGCGCGCCAGCTGTTGTCGTTCCAGTTCTCGCTCGGCGGGAAAGCCTACGCGACCAACGAGCAGGTGGTCGCCTACGAGCAGCGGACGCTCGAGGCCCTCGCGGCGCTCCCGGGCGTCGAGCGCGTCGCGCTCGCCGGCCAGATTCCTTTCGGCGGCAACTACGACTGCTCGGCGCTGCACGTCAAGGGGCGGATGAAGCCCAATGCCGCCGACGATCCCTGCATCGAGCGGTATGGCGTCACGCCTGGCTATCTGCAGACGATGGGGATTCCGCTGCGCGGCGGCCGCGATTTCACCGGCGACGATCGCGCGGCCGCGCCGGCGGTGCTGATCGTCTCGGAATCGACCGCCCGCCTCATCTGGGGCCATGACAGCCCAATCGGCTCTCAGGTCCGCATCGGCAACGCCGAACGTGGTCCGTGGATCACCGTCGTCGGCGTGGCCGGCGACGTCAACCATGCCGATCTGACGGAGCCGCCGCGCGCCGCCATGTACAACCCGCAGGCGCAGCGCCCGGACGCGAGCGTTGCCGTGCTGAAGACGGCGACGGCCGATGCCACGGCGGTCGCGGCCGCCGCCCGCCGCGTCGTGCGCGATATCGATCCGTCCGTGCCGGTGTATCAAGTGGCGTCGCTCGCGTCGCTGATTGGGGAATCGGGGGCGCAGCGCAGGTTCGTGACGCGGCTGCTCGCCGGCTTCGCGGCGGTCGCCGTCCTGCTCGCGGCGCTCGGTCTCTACGGCGTCGTCTCGTACGGTGTGGCGCAGCGGACGAGGGAAGTCGGCGTCCGGATCGCGCTCGGCGCCCAGCGCGGCGACGTGTCGCGCCTGGTGCTGCGCAGCGGCGTGCCGCTCGTCGCCGCCGGCCTCGCGGCGGGGACCGCCGCCGCGCTCGTCACGACGCGCTACCTCGGTTCGCTCCTCTACGGTGTCAGCCCGGTCGATCCGGCGACGTTGCTGTCGTCGGCAGTGCTGCTCGCCGGCGTCGCACTCCTGGCGCACTGGATTCCGATGCGCCGCGCGCTGCGCATCGATCCCGTCCGCGCGCTGCAGGCCGACTAGCGATAGACGATTCGTGAAATGATCGCGGCGAGCTCTGCGTGAGTACGTCCGTGACCAGCCTGCCGATCGATCCCTACGTTCCCGGGATTCTCGCCGCCGTTCGCCGGCATCGCGCGCTCGTCCTGACCGCGGCGCCCGGTGCGGGAAAGACGACGAGAGTGCCGCCGGCGCTGGCGGAAGACGGGCCGGTTCTCGTGCTGCAGCCGCGGCGGGTGGCGGCGCGGGCGATGGCGCGGCGAATCGCCGACGAACGGGGATGGACGACTGGACGCGAGGTGGGCTGGCACGTCCGCTTCGAGCGCCGGTTCAGCGACGCCACCCGCGTGCTGCTCGCCACGGAAGGGATCCTCACCGCGCGGCTCCAGCAGGATCCGCTGCTCGCGGACTTCCGCACGATTGTGCTCGACGAGTTCCACGAGCGCAGCATCCACGCCGATCTCGGCCTGGCGCTGGCGCGGCAGGCGTGGCGCGCGCGCGACGACCTTCGGCTGGTCGTGATGTCGGCGACGCTCGATGCCGAGCCTGTTCGCGCCTTCCTCGACGGCTGTCCGCACGTCGACGTGCCTGGGCGCCTGCACCCGATCGACGTCGGCTACCGCCCCTCGGTGGCAGTCGCTGCCGCGGTTGCCGAGCTGACCGCGTCGGGCGGCGGCAGCGTGCTCTGTTTTCTTCCCGGCGCCGGCGAGATCGCGCGCGCGCTCGGGGAGGTGCGCCATGAGGTCGGCGGCGCCGTCGATGTACTGCCGCTGCACGGATCGCTGCCGGCTGACGAGCAGGATCGAGCCGTGGCCGAGCCGTCCGGCCGCCGAGTCATCCTCGCCACCAACATCGCCGAGACCTCGCTGACCGTTCCGGGCGTGACCGCGGTCGTCGACACCGGCCTGCACAAAGTCGCCCGCTACGACGAGGATCGCGGCATCGACTCGCTGTCGCTCGAACGCATCCCGGCGGATTCCGCAGCGCAGCGCGCCGGCCGGTCGGGACGGCTCGCGCCAGGACGCGTGCTGCGATTGTGGGACCGCGCCGACCGGCTGCGTCCGCACGGCGAGGCCGAGATCCACCGCGTCGATCTGACCGACGCGGCGCTCGACGTGCTCGCCTGGGGCGGCGATCCGCGGACGTTCGAGTGGTTCGATCCGCCGGCGGCGCAGCGCGTCGATGCGGCGCTCGCGCTGCTGCGGTCGCTCGGCGCGATCCGCGACGGCAGGGTCACGCCGCTGGGCGAACGCCTGAAGCGGCTGCCGCTCCACCCGCGCTTGGGGCGCATGCTGATCGAGGCCGGCGGCGCCCGCTCCGTCGCGCTCGCCTGCGCGCTGCTCTCCGATCGCCACGCACCCCTGCGGCACCCGCCGACGACGACGAGCGATCTGCTGTCGGCCGTGGACGACGAGCGCGCGCTGCCGCCGCGCGTGCGCGAGATCGCCGCGCGGCTGGCCACCGACCACGACACCGCGACGCGCGGAGGTCAGCCGCTCGGCGACGAGGCGTTCCGCAGAGCCATCTTCAGCGGCTATCCCGATCGCGTGGCGCG
This sequence comes from Vicinamibacterales bacterium, assembly GCA_036496585.1. Classification (NCBI taxonomy): domain Bacteria; kingdom Pseudomonadati; phylum Acidobacteriota; class Vicinamibacteria; order Vicinamibacterales; species Vicinamibacterales bacterium. The sequence goes on along the minus strand of DASXLB010000014.1, from coordinate 180,764 downwards.
GCGGCGGGCAACCGCGTCGCCGCGGTTTCTGCTGGCGTCGGGGCACGGCGCGGTGCTGGGGCGGGAGAGCGGCGTCCGCGACGCCGAGTTCGTCGTGGCGGTTGACGTGCAGGCGGGCCGTCGCGGCGAGAATGCCGAAGCGACGATCCGCATCGCCAGCGCCGTCGAGCGCGACTGGCTCGAGACGACGCGCGAGGTGGTGCACGAATTCGACGCGTCGGCCGGACGCGTCCGCGCGATCGAACGCGAATGCTGCGGCGCCATCGTTGTCGGCGAGCGCCCGGTCGCCGTCGATCCGGTGCGCGCCGCGCGGCTGATCGCGGAGGCATACCGCGAACGCGGCTGGCGGGAGCAGGACGCGCAGCTCCTGCGACGGCTCCGCTTCGCCGAGCTCGACGTGGATCAGGACGAGCTGCTCGACAGGGCGGCGGCCGGCGTCTCGTCGCTCGACGCCGTCGACCTGCGCGCCGCGCTCGCGGCCCTCCCGGGAAGCGCCGGTCCGCTGGTGCGCGATCTGGATCGCCTCGCGCCCGCGGCGCTGCCGGTGCCGAGCGGCCGCAGCGCCGCGCTTCGCTACGGCGAAGACGGCAGTGTCGTCGCCGCGGTGAAGCTGCAGGAGCTGTTCGGGCTCGCCGAGTCGCCGTGGCTCGGGCCGCGCCGCGTCCCCGTCACGTTCGAGCTGCTGGCGCCGAACGGACGGCCGGTGCAGACAACGCGGGATTTGCGAAGCTTCTGGAATACGACCTACCAGGACGTGCGGAAGGAGCTGCGCGGGCGCTATCCACGGCATCCGTGGCCCGAAGATCCGTGGACGGCGCCGCCGACCGCGCGGGCGAAGCCGCGGCGGTAAGGGAGCGAAGAAGCGCCGGCGACGCGGCTCCGCGAGGCGACCCTTGGAGTGCGCTGGAGGACGGCCCCCGGACAGGACGCTACCAGTTCACGATCACGTTCAACTGCCGCGGGATCGACGTCGGATCACGCTGAATCATGAGAAACCGTTTGCCGTCTGGCGACACGCTGTAGCTGTGAAAGCGGTGGTTGAACAGCATCGTCGACCGGTCGAACAGTCGCCGCGGCGCGCCGGCGGAACCGTCCGCCTGCATTGGCACGGCCATCAACGCGTCGCCCGACACGTAGAAGAGCTCTCTGCCGTCGGGCGACCATGTCGGAAGGATGCCACCTCCGCTCGAGATCGCGACGCGCTGGCCGCCGCCAGGATAGGACTGCACGTAGATTTCGTTCTGCCCGGACTCGTCGGACACGTAGGCGAGCCACCGCGGGCCACCGGCAGGCCCCGGCGAGAATTGCCCGCCCATTTCGTTGTACGGCGTGATGCGCAGCGGCGAGCTCTTGCCGTCGGGCGACAGAATCCAGAGATCGCGTCCCGTGTCGGGCGCGATTTCGGTGTAGAGCAGCGTCCCGTCCGCCAGGGTCGCCAACGGGAACTGGTCGCGCGGGCGCTTCAGCAGCGCCTCCGCGGGCCGTGATCCGTCGGCCGGTTGTGTGTAGATGTCCCAGTCGCCGCCGCGATTCGATGCGAACACGATCCGGGTGCCGTCAGCGCGCCACAGGGGCATGATGTTACTGCCGCTGCCGCTCGTCAGGCGGCTGCGGGTGCCGCGCTGCAGATCGTGAATCCACAAGTCGAGGTCGTGCCGGACGACGGCGTGGATCCCGTCCGGCGAGATCACCGCCTCGCGATACTCGTCCAGCCCGGCGCCGACCGCCTCGACCCTTCCTTGGCGATCGACCCAAACCAGCGACGTTTTCGTCGGGTTGCCAGGGGCGTAGACGGCCGTGCCGGTTTCCGAGATCGCGAGCCAGGGACGGCTCTCGGTTTCGACGTCGAAGTTCACGTTGTCGAGCAGCGACGTTTCGATGCTCGTGGGGGCCTGACGCGCGGTGTCGAACGGCGCGGCCCTGACGCCGGATGACCCGTCGACCACCAGGAGCCGCCCTCTCGAGGCGTCGTTCGCCTGAAACACCGCGGCCCCGAAACCGGCGTTAGGGAGGACCAGATCCGAGCGGCCCGTATCGAGCGACAGTACCGCGGCGCCCTGTCCCTGTCCCCAGACCGTGAACAACACGCGTTTTCCACCCGGCAGCCCCTGCGGGAAGACGTGCGCGTAGCCCTGTGCCGCGCCGTCGGGCCTGGTCAGCGCCTCCGCCTTGCCGCCGCCCGCAGGAATGCGCAGCAACCCGGAGCCCAGCGACGTGGTGTAGATGATCGTGCCGTCCTCATTCCACGTTCCCCCGAACGGGTAGGGGGCTTCGGCGAGGTGAACCGGTGCGCCGCCCGCGACCTCGGCTTTCTGCAGCTGTCCCTGCGCGAAGAACGCGATCCACTTGCCGTCCGGCGAGAAAAACGGTTGCCGCGCGCCGCTCGCGCCGGCGACGATGCGGGGCTCGAACGATCCGAGATCGCGCAGATAGAGCTGCGCGTCACCGGTGCCCTGCTGGGTGACGTAGGCGATGGTGCGGCCGTCGCGCGTGATCGCCGGGTACGACGTGACTTCCTGCCCCGGCGGAAGTGACAGGGTGAAACGGATGGTGGTTTTCGGCGGTAGCGCCGGCTGCTTCCACCATCCGACGAAGGCGGCAAGTGCCAGCGACACGATCGCGACGGCGGCCAGCGCCCGGCTCAGCGGCTGCCGCGCCGGCCCGTCCGGCGGCGGCGGCGCGATCGTGTCGGACAGCGCCAGCCGTGCGTCGCCGATGTCGCGCAGGCGCTGCTTCGGATCGCGCGCCAGGCAGTCACGAATCAGCGCGCGAACCGGCGACGGGATCTGGCCGGGGAGCGATGCGAGGGGCACATCGCGCGTCAGCACAGCGGCCAGTGTTTCCGAGACGTCTTCGCCGTCGAAAAGGCGAGTGCCCGTCAGCATCTCGTAGAGCACGACGCCGAACGCCCAGATATCCGCGCGCTTGTCGACCGCGCGGCCGCGCGCCTGCTCGGGTGCCATATACGCGGCCGTGCCGAGGATCACGCCCATCTGCGTGGCCCGCGCCGTGAGCGTCGGCGAGTGCATTGCGTCGGCCGCCGCGCTCGTTCCTTCGGGCCCGAGCGCTTTGGCGAGACCGAAGTCGAGGACCTTCACCGTCCCGTCGGCGCGGACCTTGATGTTCTGGGGCTTCAGATCGCGGTGGACGATCCCCTGCTCATGCGCGGCCTCCAGCGCCTCGGCGATTTGGCGCGCGATCGGCACCGCCTCAGTCAGTGGAAGCGCGCCGCGGCCGATCACCGCGGACAGATCCTCGCCCTCGACGAGTTCCATGATCAGCGCGACGTGGCTTCCCGTCGCCTTCCGATCCAGGATCCCGTAAATGGCGGCGATGTTGGGATGATTGAGGGCGGCCAGCACTTCGGCTTCGCGCTGGAACCGAGCCAGGCGCTCGGCGTCATCGGCGACCGACGCCGGCAGGACTTTGATCGCGACAGACCGTTTCAGGTTCGTGTCGGTGGCCTTGTAGACCTCGCCCATGCCCCCCGCACCCAGGGCGCACACGATTTCGTACGAGCCGAGGCGGACGCCGGAAGTCAGGGCCAAGGGTGGCGTGATTATACGGATAAGCGAGCTCAGCAAAACTGCTTGTGCGGCGGTCCTTTATCGCGAGTCCGACGCGGTCATCGCGCGCGACAGCGCACGGGATGTCGTGGCAGCGGTGCGGCCGCATGTGGCCGACGCGTTGGACTGATTAAACCAGCTTCCCGGACCCGGGGTCTAAGAGCCCAGGATGCGGATTCTGCGCGGGCTGACCAGCCGGATACTCCCTTGCGGGTGCGCCGCCGGCGTGTACGAGACGTACGACGGTATTGTCGTCACCCTGATCGACGAGCGGCAGACCGCCTGTGCGGAACCGTCGCACCTGGAAGGGGAGGCCATCCCCGAGGGTGCGGGCGTCGGGCAGAATTCTGAGACAAACCCTTCGCGCGACCGCCATACCGGGTCCTGACCGGCCGCCGCGCAGCCGCTGATCGCGTCCCGATCCTCCCTTCCAGGACCCAGCCGCGGTCCCGCTCGCCAGCCGCCCAGGTCAGGTTCTGTCACAGGTTCTACAATCAAGTCGTGCTCAAGGTCTGCACCTGGAACGTCAACGGCATCCGCGCCCGTCAGGCGCAGCTCCAGGACTTCATCGAGCGCGAACAGCCCTCCGTCTTCTGCCTGCAGGAAATTAAGGCGGCCCCCGACCAGCTCCCGGTATGGCTCTGCGAGATCGAGGGGTACTGGTGCTACTGGCACGGCACGAAAGGGTATTCAGGTGTGGCGCTGCACGTAAGCAAGTCGCTGGCGGCCGAGCGTCCGGTGTTTGCCCATCCCGCCTTCGACTACGAGAGCCGGATCGTCACCGCGGAGGTGAACGGGATCCTGTTCGCTTCGATCTACGTACCCAACGGCGGCAAGGACTACCCGGCGAAGCTGCGGTTTCTCGAATCGCTGCAGCGGTTCACAGGGGACCTGCACGCGGCGGGGAAGCCGGCCGTGCTCTGCGGCGACCTGAACATCGCGCGCACTGACATGGACGTCCATCCGAAGGAGCGGAAACCTCGCGCCATCGGCCAGCTTCCCGAAGAGCGCGCGTTGCTCGAACGCATCATCGGCAACGGGCTCGTCGACATCAGCCGCGCGCTCGAGCCAGCAAACGACCAGCTGTTCAGCTGGTGGGCGCCGTGGCGGCAGATGCGCGAGCGGAACATCGGCTGGCGCCTCGACTACGTGCTGGCGAGCCAGCCGCTCTTCGAGACGGTGCAGTCCTGCGTCATCCAGCGCGAGTTCGGCACGAGCGATCACGGACCGGTGATGGCCACGTTCGGCGCGTAGACCGAGGCTGGAGAATGGGGGACGGAACCGCGGCTGAGCGTGACCGGGCTCCCGCCGCCGTCACTGAATCGCCGTCAGGAACGGCGTATGATGGCAGTTCCGGTTCGCGTCGCCTGTCAAACATCCGGGATATCGAACCCATGCGCAAACCGTTGCTGGCGTTGGCCGCCGCGTTGGTGGCCGCCGCGGCGCTCTCCGCACAGCAGGCACCGCCGACCGCCCCGCCTCCCACTCAGACACCCGCGACGGGTCAACCGCAGGGTTCGCAGCCGTCCCCGCCGCAGGGTCAGCGCCCGCCGGTGTTCCGCGGCGGCACCGAGAGCGTCCGCGTCGACGTCACCGTCACCGATCGCAAAGGCAATCCGGTTACCGATCTGAGCAGGGACGATTTCGAGGTCCGCGAAGACGGCGTCCAGCAGACGGTCGACACGATCAAAATGATTCACGCGACCGGCGAGGCGCCCGACGACGACGTGTCGCTCGCGATTCGATCGCCTGAACACGCGGCGGTCGAAGCGGCGCGCGACGATATCCGCGTCTTCGTCATCTTCTGGGACGAGTACCATATCGGGCAGTTCGTTCCGGCGATCCGGGGCCGCGAAGTGCTCGGCGACTTCGTGCAGAGCGCGTTCGGGCCGACCGATCTGGTGGCGCTGATGGACCAGCTGACGCCCACCGACGCCATCCGCCTGACACGCGACCGGCGCGCGCTCGCCGAGCAGACGCGCAAGCTCCAGGGGCGCCTCAACGTCTACATGCCGGTCCGCAGCGGCGTCGAGGAAGCGCAGATGTATCAGATGCGCGACATCGAGCGGCTGCGCTCGCAGGTCACCACCAGCGCGCTCGAGTCGACGATTGCGTATCTCGGACAGCTCAAGGAGGGACGCAAGGCGATCATCTTCGTCTCGCAGACGATCGGACGCGTCGGCGACGGCCCCGGCGACAACTACACCTGGCTCGATGGCGCGATCCGTCTCGCCAACGCCAACAACACCACCATCTACACCCTCGATCCGCGCGGCCTCGACATGACCAACCGCGTCTCGGACATCCTGCTCGCGCTCGCGGAGAACACGGGCGGCCGGCAGTTCTCGGGCAACGCGCCGGCCGCCGCGCTCCGCACGGTCGTCAAGGAGGCGAGTGCCTTCTACCTGGTGGGCTACCGCTCCGAGAAGAACCCGACCGACGGCAAATTCCACAAGATTGCCGTGCACGTGAAGCGCCCGGGTGTGGAGGTGAAGGCGCGCACCGGCTACTACGCGCCGTCGGCCGTCGACATGGAGGCGGCCAAGCGCAAGGCAGCGGAAAACACCGCGCCGCCGGAAATCGAGAAGGCGCTCTCGACGCTGGTCGATGCGCCGCATCTGCCGTCTGCCGGAGACTTCTGGGCGGGCGCCAGCGTCGGAGACGACGGCACGCCGCGGATCACGGCGATCTGGACGCCGCGCGAGGGCTCAGCCGCGTCGGGTGTCCTGCTGCACGCGACGGCGGCCGACGGCCGCGTCCTTTTCGACGGGCCGATGACCGCCGGGCCGGTCAGCTTTGCGGCGGCGCCCGGGACGATTCACCTGCGGCAGACGCTGAACGACACGCCGAGTTCCACAGCCGGCCGCCAGGACACCACGATTGACGTGCCGGACTTCTCCGCCCTGCCGCTCTCGATCGCGACGCCGATCCTCTACCGCGCGCGGACGCCGCTTGAGCTGCGCGCGATCCAGGCCGCTGTGCCGACGCCGTTTGCGGGCCGCCAGTTCGAACGCACGGACCGGATCATCGTCCGCTTCGACGTCCTCGGCGCGGCAGCGTCCGACGCGACCGTCACCGTCGCCCTGCTCAGCCGTCTTGGCGCGAAGCTGGCGACCATGCCGCTGCGCAAGACCGCGACCGGCCCGTACGAGGTCGACCTGCCGATCGCGTCGGTCGGCCGCGGCGACTACGTCTTCGAATTCGCGGCGTCGCATGGGGCGGACCAGGTCAAGGCGCTGCTGTCCTTCCGGGTCAACTAAGAACACGAAGGAGGGCGAAGGAGGGAAGGAGCGCGGGGTGATTCGGGATGCGGCGCGCGGAGTAACGATTCGGCGGGTTACACCGCCCAGACTTGCGCCAGCTCGATAACGACGGCGACAGCCGCTTCGAGATCCTGGCGCGACGTCCACTCGAGGCGGGAATGGAAGTTGTGCTCACCGGCAAACAGGTTCGGCGTCGGCAGTCCCATGAATGACAGCCGCGAGCCGTCGGTGCCGCCGCGGATCGGATTTTCGATCGGCGTGAATCCGGCGCGCCGGATCGCAGCGCGGGCGCGCTGGACCACTTCGGGACGCGTGTCGAGGACTTCCCGCATGTTGCGGTACTGCTCAGTGACGTCGAAGCCGACCTGGGTGCCGGTCTCGGCCGCGACCGCGCCCGCCAGCGACCGGACGAGCGCCTCCTGATCGCGCAGCCGCGCCGTGGCGTGATCGCGCAGCAGCACGCGCACCGAGGTGCGGTCGACCGACGCCTCCATCTGGTACGGATGCACGAAGCCGTCGTAGCCGGCGGTGCTCTCCGGCGACAGCCGCTCGCGCGGCAGGCGGTCGACGAAGCGGGACGCGGCCCGGATCGCGTTCACCATCTTTCCCTTCGCATAGCCCGGGTGCGTGTTGAAGCCTGTAAAGGTGACGCGCATGACGTCGGCCGAGAAGCTCTCGAACTCCAGCTCACCGACGTTGCCGCCGTCGAGCGTGTAGCCGCAGTGCGCGCCGAAGCGTGCCACGTCGAACCGGTCGGCGCCGCGGCCGATCTCCTCGTCCGGGGTGAAGGCCACGCGGATCCGCCCGTGCCGCAGATCCGGGCGCGACATCAGCTGCGCCGCCGCCTCGACGATGACCGCGACGCCGGCCTTGTCGTCGGCACCGAGGAGCGTCCGCCCCGACGCGGTGACGATGTCGTGTCCGATTTGACGCGCCAGGTCCGGCTGCTCTGAGGCACGCAACACGGCCGACGGATCGTCGGGCAGCACGATATCGCGGCCGTCCCAGCGCTCGTGGAGGATCGGCGTCACCCCGTCGCCCGGCATTTCGGGCGACGTGTCGACGTGGGCGACGAGCCCGATGACCGGTGCCTCGTCGACGCCAGGTGTCGCCGGAACCGTCGCCATCAGATACCCGTTGGCGTCGAGATCGACTTCGGCGAGTCCAAGCTCCCGCAGCTCGTCGCGGAGGAGCCGCTGCAGCGTCATCTGGCCCGGCGTCGACGGGCAGGTTGTCGATCGATCATCGGCACGGGTATCGACCCGCACGTAACGGAGAAAACGTTCGAGCACCGCCATCACGGCCTCCCCAATCTGGTTTACCTTATCGCGGGGACCGCATGGCCGCCATCACTACTGCCGCCGACTTCGGCGTGCCGGCGGGGTTCAACGCCGCGGCGCACTTCGTCGACCGTCACCTCGACGCCGGCCGCGGCGGCAAGGTCGCCATCGAGTGCGGCGACGAGCACGTCACTTACGCCGCGCTCGCCGAGCGCGTGAACCGGTGCGGGAGCGCCTTGCGCGAGTCGCTGGAAGTGCGGCCGGAAGAGCGGGTCGTCCTGCTGATGCTCGATACGCCGGCGTTCCTCGTGGCCTTCTTCGGTGCCATCAAGATCGGCGCCGTCCCGGTGCCGCTCAACACCCTGTGGAAGCCGGCCGACTACCGGCACGTCCTCGCCGACTCGCGCGCGCGCGTCGCCATCGTCAGCGAGGAGCTGCTGCCGAAACTCGAGGCGATCGACCGCCGCGACCTGCCGGCGCTGCGGCACGTCGTGACCGCCGGGCGCGGGCTCGACACGCTCCTGTCGACGGGATCGCCGCGGCTCGACGCCGAGTCGACCAGCCGGGACGCACCGGCCTTCTGGCTGTATTCGTCTGGCAGCACGGGCGCGCCGAAGGGCTGCGTGCACCTGCAGCACGACATGGTGGTGTGCGCGGAGCTCTTCGCCAGGGGCGTACTGCAGCTCGACGAGCACGATCGCTGCTTCAGCGTCGCGAAGCTGTTCTTCGCCTATGGGCTCGGCAACGCCGGGTACTTTCCGCTGGCGGTCGGCGCGACCAGCATCCTGATGCCGGGTCCGCCGACCGCCGCGGCTGTCCTTGCGGCGATCGACCGGCATCGGCCGACGGTGTTCTTTTCGGTCCCGACGGGCTTCGCGATGCTGCTGGCGCAGCCCGGCGGGTTCGATCTGCATTCGATACGCTGCGCCGTCTCCGCCGGGGAGGCGCTGCCGGCCCCCCTCTACGAACGATTCCGGCAGCGCTTCGGCGTCGACATCCTCGACGGGCTCGGCTCGACCGAGGCGCTGCACATCTTTACGTCGAACCGGCCCGGCGCGATCCGGCCGGGATCGAGCGGGCTGATCGTGCCCGGCTACGCCGCGGCGATTCTCGACGAGCGCGAGCGGCCCGTGCCCGCCGGCGAGATCGGCGATCTGTGGGTGAGCGGCGACTCGATCTGCGCCGGTTACTGGAATCAGCACGAGAAGACGAAAGCCACGATTCACGGCGACTGGATCCGCACCGGCGATCGGTACCGGCAGGACGCTGATGGGTACTTCTGGCCGGCCGGCCGCAGCGACGACATGCTGAAGGTGGGTGGGCAGTGGGTGAGCCCGATCGACGTGGAAACCGCGCTGCTCTCGCACGCCGCCGTGCTCGAGTGCGCGGTGATCGGCCGCGACGACAGCGACGGGCTCGCCAAGCCGGCGGCGTTCGTCGTCCTGCGCCCGGGCGTCGCCGGCTCCGCCGCGCTCGCCGTCGAGCTGCAGCAGTTCGTCCGCGCGACGCTGCCCGAGTACAAGCGCCCGCGATGGGTGGAGTTCCTGTCCGAGCTGCCGCGCACGCCGACCGGCAAGCTCCAGCGGTTCAGGCTCCGCGGATGACGCCGCCGAGCGGGTCGGGTCCATCGCCCGGCCCGTGCAGGATGCGCAGATCGCTCCGGCGGATCGCTTCGAGCGTGCTGCCGCCGCCATCGCACTCCGTCTCCAGCACGTCGAGGCAGGCCCGCAGATGCCGGAGAGTCGCCGCGAGACCGTGGCCCTGATAGGCCGTCCACGCACCGAATAGGCGCGCCGCGAGCCAGCGTCCGACGGCGGCCTCGTCCCGGGAGATCGCCGGACCGCGGTCCGGCGGCGACGCGCGGGGCAGCTGGTCGAATGAGGCGTGCACGGCGTCGAGGAGCGCGCCGGCCCCCGGCGTCCACGCGGTGATCCGCTGCGTGACGGCGTCGACTGCGGTGAGGGCGGCGCGCGGGCTGCCATTGCCGTCCGCCAGCGCTGCGACGGCACGCGCCTCCCACGCGGCGTAGCTGTCGAGATCCATCAACACACCGGGCCGGAGGAGGGGCGGCCACTCGGCGCGGGCATCGAGGCCGTCGAGCTCGCCGACGTCGGCCAGCGCCGGTGGGGCCTCGACGATCGCCGCGCCGCCGCCGTCGAAGAGTAGCGACGCAGCGGTTGGGCAGAAGTGCGACAGCGACACGAACGTGCCGCGCGCATCGTGCAGGACGATCCGCGGAAACATGCGGCAGGTGAGCGGCAGCGCGCGCAGGCCGCCGGCGCGATGCAGCGAACACCGCTGCGCCTCGGCGTCGTGGAACGTACACCCGCCCGGCGCGTCGCGCGCCGCCACCGTGCCGTCCTCGAACGGAATTGGCCAGCCGGCGCGGCAGCAGGCACCGGCATGGCGGCAGCGGTAGGCGGCGTGGAAATCCAGGCACCAGACCATGGCGTCTCATCATCGTAATTCGATTACAGGAACGTCTCCGCCGTACGCCGCGCGGCAGCCGGGAAGCCGGAAATCATTGGGCCGGCCTGCGGCGCGGGAATTGCGCTGGCCGGGTGGCCGTCATGTCTGAACGAGACAGCTTCGGTCCACGCCTGCGGCGCGAACGTGAACGCCGCGGTATTTCTCTCGAGACGCTCGCCGAGCGCACGAACGTCAGCCTCGAGCTCTGGGCGGGTCTCGAGAGCAACGACTTCTCCAAATGGCCCGGCGGACTGTTTGCACGCGCGTTCGTCCGCGACTACGCGAGGGTCATCGGTCTCGATGCCGCCGAAGTGATCGACGATTTCTGCCGGCTGTTCCCGGTTGGCGACCGCCGGGCGCTGCCGAAGCTGCGCGCGCAGGCCGAGTTGATCGGACACGAGTTCGAGGCGGGCGACGATCGGCGGCTCATGCCTGGCGGCATCGACCGCCGCGGCGGCGCCGGGGCGCAGGACCCCCCACTGGCGTCCGATCCGGCCGAGCGGCAGGCGCCGCGGCGACCGTGGTGGCCGAAAAAGGCGTCGGTGCCGTAGCCGTTGCGGTGGTGTCCAACGGATCAGGGTTCGGTATCATGCCTGCGCTCCCTGAGACACCCATGACACGACAGCCGTTCGCCGCGTTCGCCCTCTGCGTCCTTCTCTCGATTACGGTCGGCGCGGCCGAGACGCCGCAGCCGCAGCCACCGCCGCGCGGCGCGCTGCGGATCGTCAGCGCCGGTCCATCGGGCGATCTCAAGGCCGGGCAGGACAACGAGATCCGCGTCACGTTCTCCGAACCGATGGTCGCGCTCGCGCAGGTGTCGTCGCGCAGCCGGCCCGCGTATTTCTCCATCGCTCCGAACGTGGCCGGGACGTTCCGCTGGTCGGGGACGACCGTCCTGATCTTCACGCCGTCGAAGCCGTTTCCCAAGGCGACGCGGTACGACGTGGCGATTGCGGCCGGCGCCGCCGCGGCCAGCGGCCGTAAGCTCGCCGAGCGCTACGCGTTCAGCTTCACGACCGCGACCGTCCGGCTGCTGGAGACGAACTGGTACCGTCCCGGCGGACGCTTCGACGCCGCTCCGTTGGTCCTGCTGCGCTTCAGCCAGCCGGTAAAACCTGAGGCTGTCGTTACGCACCTGCGCGCAACGTTTCAAGGCCATCCTTTCTCTTCTCCAGAGCTGTCCCCAGCCGGACAGGCGCGGCTTCGGACGATCGACGCCAACGCCGCGGCGGAGTTCAGCGGGAAGGTGGCGCGGGTCGCCGCCGCCGCCTCGGCGGCCGGCGTAGTGTCGTTCGAGCTCGCGAAGGACTGGGACAGGAAACGCTTTCCGGCGTCGCCCGAACTGGTGGTCGTCAGGCTGACGACCCCGGTGCCGCCGGAGAGCTGGGTGCGCGTCGAGACAGACGGACACGTGCCGTCGCTCGCCGGCGCCGCGGTCGCCGATCGGCCAGACGGCTTCACCGTCAAGGTGGAACAGGCGTTTTTCGCGACGGGCTTCAGGTGCACCTCCCGCTGCGATCCGGACGGCTTCAATCCGCTCAACTTCACGGTGCCGGTCAAGGCCGCCGCGTTTGTCGGAGCCGTGCGTGCCGCCGACGTCACGAGCGCGCAGCGGGAGCGTCCGCTCACCAGGGCGGCGCCGCGCCAGCGCGACTCGTGGGAACAGGATGAGTCCGAAGGGCTGACGCTCGCCGACGCGGGCGTCGAACAGGCGCCCGCCACGACGGTGTTCGTGTCGCTGCCCGCGACGTTCGTCGCCTCGGACGGGCAGACGCTCGACTACCCCTGGGGCGGCACCGTCGAGACCTGGCACCGGCGGGCGTTCACCAGCTTCGGCGACGGCCACGGCGTGTGGGAGAAAGGCGGCGGCGCGGTGCTGCCGTTCTCGGCGCGCAACTTCCAGAACGTGAAGCAGTGGGCGATGACGATCGACCCGGCCCAGCTCATGCCGACGCTGCTGCGCCTGCAGCCGAATTTCGAGAGCGTGCCGGACACGCCGCCGCTGGCACGCCGCCTCGGCGGCGCGGTCGACCGCACCAACGCGCACGGCCTCGATCTGTCCGGCGCGCTGAAGGCGAACGGCACCGGGATCGTGTGGACCGCCGTGGAGGAAGGAGACCCGGTCGGCCGCGCCCAGGCCGGCCACAAGCGTGACGGCAGCCCGATCACGCACTCTACCGTCGTCCAGGTGACGAACCTGGGCATCAGCGTCAAGGACAGTCCGCAGAACACGCTCGTCTTCGTCACCCGGCTCGACGACGCGGCGCCGGTAGCCGGAGCGACTGTGTCGATCGTGCGCACCGACGGCCGCGTCGCATGGACCGGCACGACCGGCGCCGACGGGGTCGCCATCGCGCCGCAGTCGCGGCTGCGCGATCCGCGCAACTGGGAGACGTTCGCGTTCATCGTCACCGCCGAGAAGGACGGCGACGTCGCCTACGTGGGAAGCGACTGGAACGAGGGCGTGCTGCCATGGGACTACGGCACCCAGTTCGATCTCGACGAGGCGGCGCCGCTGCTGCGCGGCACCGTGTTCACGGATCGCGGCGTCTACAAGCTGGGTGAGGAGGTCCACGTCAAGGCGGTGCTGCGCAGCAATACGCCGCAGGGGATCAGGCTGCTGGCCGACGGGACGCCGGTCTCGATCACCGTCACCGATCCGCGCAACCGCGTGGTCGACGAGCGCCTCGTCAAGGTGAACGCATGGAGCACCGGCGAGTGGACGTTCACGGTTCCGCCGCAAGGGTCGCTCGGGAGCTACTCGGTAAAAGCGGTGCTCGAGTCGGACAAGCCGAAGAAGACCGCCACCGGATCGAAGGCCGCCGGTGTCGCCGGTAGCGACGAAGAAGGCGAGGACGACTGGCGCGAGCGCAAGAAGATGGTCTTCGGCTCGTTCCTGGTCGCGGCCTATCGGCGCCCGGATTTCCGCGTCGACGTGACGCTCGGCGGCCTACCGGCCGAAGGCTCGCCGAGTGCCGCCGACACGGCGGTGGCGGGCGAGCCGCTCAAGGGAGTGGTGACCGCGCGCTATCTGTTCGGCGCGCCGATGAACAAGCGGCCGGCACACTGGACGTTGACGCGCACGTCGGTGTGGGGAGCGCCCGACGCGATCACCAGCCGGTTCCCTGAAGAACGGTGGACGTTCGTCGGCTATCAAGAGCGCCAGCGGACGGCGAAGTTGGAAATGGGATCGGCAGACGCGCAGCTGAGCGCCGACGGCCAGCTTTCGCTGACGCTGACGACCGACGCAAAGGCCGGCCTGCCCTACAGCTATACGCTCGAAGGGGACGTCGAAGACGTGTCGCGGCAGCACATCGCGAACCGCAAGAGCATGCTCGTGCACCCGGCGCCGTGGTACGTCGGCGTCCGCACGCTGCCGCTGTTCAATCAGCAGAAGGACGGCGTCAGGACCGAGCTCGTCGCCGCCGGCCTCGACGGCAAGCCGGTGCCCGGCGTCCCGATCGACGTCACGCTGACGCAGATCCAGTGGCAGAGCGTGCGCCGGGCCGAGGGCAACGGTTTCTATACGTGGGAGACCGAGCGCAAGGAAGTGCCGGCCGGCCAGTGGCACGTCACGAGCACGGCCGGCCCCCTGCCGTTCACCGCGCCGGTGCCGGCGGGCGGCTACTACGTGCTCGAGGCGCGCGCGTCGGCCGACCGCGGCCGCTTCACCGTGACCCGCGAATCGTTCTACGCGCTCGGCGACGGCTATACCGCGTGGCAGCGCTACGACCACAACCGCATCGATCTCGTCGCCGACAAGAAGACGTACCGTCCGGGCGATACGGCGAAGATCATGATTCAGTCGCCGTGGGAGCGCGCGACCGCAATCGTGACGACCGAGCGCGAGGGCATCCGCACCCACCGCCAGTTCGCGCTCACCTCGACACAGCAGTCGATAGACGTGCCGCTGACGGAGGATGACATCCCCAACGTCTACGTGTCGGTGCTGCTCGTGAAGGGGCGGTCCCGGCCGATTGCGGCGGTCGTCCCACAGGGAAGCGCCGCCGCGCCGCCGGCCGGCGCAAACGACGAGGATGATCCGAGCGATCCGGGCAAGCCGGCATTCCGAATGGGCTACGTCGAGCTCGGCGTTGAAGACGCCACCCGGCGTCTGACCGTCGCGGTCGCGGCCAACAAGCAGGAGTACCGCCCCGCCAACACCGCCACCGTCGCGGTCGACGTGAAGGATCGGCAGGGGCGCGCCGCGTCGAGCGAAGTGACGCTCTGGGCGGTCGACTACGGCGTGCTCTCGCTCACCGCCTACCGCACGCCAGACGTCCTCGGATCGGTCTACGTGAACAAGGCGCTGCAGGTCCTGACCGAGGACACCCGGCAGAAGATCGTGTCGCGGCGCGTGCTGACGCCGAAGGGAGACACCGACGGCGGCGGCGGCGGAGTCGGCGCCGCCACCGGCGACAGTGTCCGGCAGGACTTCCGCGTGCTGGCGTTCTGGCTCGGCTCGGTCGTCACCGACGGCCGCGGCCACGCGTCGATCGACGTCAAGCTGCCCGAGTCGCTGACGACGTACCGGATCATGGCGGTCGCCGGCGACAAGACGTCCCGTTTCGGTTCGGCCGACAGCGAGATCCGCATCAACAAGCCGGTCACGCTCAAGCCGGCGTTTCCGCGGTTCCTGGCGGTGGGCGACAAGGCGTCGTTCGGAGCCGTTGTCACCAATCAGCTCAAGACCGGCGGCCCGGCGACCGTGACGATCGAGAGCCTCGATCCGTCGATCCTGCAGTTTGCCGCCGGCGGGCCGCAGACGGTCGACATTCCGGCCGCCGGCTCCGCCGAGATCCGCTTCGAGGCGGCCGGCCGCGCCAGCGGCAGCGCGCGCGTGCGGATGACGGTGAAGCTCGCCGGCGAGAGCGACGCCTTCCAGGACTCGATTCCGGTCGAGGTTCTCGTCTCGCCCGAAACGGTGTCGGCTGTCGGCGAAGCGACCGATGGGGCCGCAACCGCCGTCGAGAAGTTGACGCTGCCGACCGACGTCGTCGCGACGTTCGGGGGCCTCCACCTCGACCTCGCCTCGACCGCGCTCGTCGGTCTCGGCGAGGGGGCCCGCTATCTGGTCGAGTATCCGTACGGCTGCGCCGAGCAGCGAGGGTCGCGCGCGCTGGCGCTGCTGCTCTCGGCCGATCTGGGCGAGGCCTTCAGGCTGCCGGGCATCGAACCGGCGCAGTTGCGGACGACCGTCCAGAGCACGCTGCGGGATCTCGAGCGCTTCCAATGCGACAACGGCGGGTTCGCCTACTGGCCGGGCGCCTGCTACAGCCAGTCGCCGTATCTGACCGCCTACCTGCTGCACGTGTTCAAGGTCGCCAGGGACCTCAAGTACGACGTCGATGGCGCCATGGTGGCGAAGGGAACCGAGTACCTCGAGCGCGAGCTTGGCCAGAAGCCGCCCACCAACGAGAGCTGGTGGCCCGCCTACACCGCCTGGCAGACATTCGCGGTGAAGGTCCTCGTCGAGAACGGCCGCAACCAGGACTCGAACCTGACGCGGCTCTACGGCTACCGCGACCGCATGCCGGTGTTCGCGCTGGCGTACCTGACCGACGCGCTCGTGGCGAAAGGGGAAGGCAACGGCGTGCGCGTCGCCGACCTGAGGCGCCGCGTCAGCAACGCGATCCTGCCGGAAGCGGCCACCGCACACGTCGAGGAGCTGAACGATCCCTACCTGATGTGGTTCTGGAACTCGAACGTCCGCTCGACGGCAATCGTGCTGAGGACGCTCGTTTCGAGCGGTGACGGGGACGCCGCGCAGGCGCGATCGATGGTGCAGTGGCTGATGCAGGCGCGGAAGAACGGCCGCTGGGGCAACACGCAGGAGAACGCCCTGGCGATGGAATCGCTCGTCGCCTACTACCGGAAGTTCGAGTCGGTCACGCCGAACTTCACCGCGGTCGCCGCGCTCGGCGAGGCGCCGCTCGCGACCGCTCAATTCCAGGGACGGTCGACCGACGCCAGGTCGGTCGACGTACCGATGGCGAGACTGTTGACGACCGGGCCAGCCGGCGCGGAGCAGCCGCTCACCTTCACTCGCACGGGCGCCGGTACGCTGTTCTACTCTGCGCGGCTCCGCTACGCCGCCGATCGGCTGTACCAGACCGGCCTCGACCAGGGTATCCAGATGGCACGGAGCTACGCACCGTATGTCGACGCCGCGTCGACACAGCCGGCTCGCGGCGGTAGCCGTCCGGCCGGCACGAGCTACAAGGCCGGCGATCTGATTCAGGTCACGCTGACGCTCACGCTCACCAAGGAGCGCCGGTTCGTGGCCGTCACCGATCCACTGCCGGCCGGCTTCGAGCCGGTCGAATCCTGGTTCGCGACGTCGGCCGCGGCGCTCGCGAAGGTGCAGGACGATCAGCAGGAATCCTCGGACTGGTTCTCGTGGTGGCAGCACGGCGGCTTCGACTTCGTGGAGCGGCACGACGACCGCGTCGAGCTGTTCGCCACCCGACTCGATCCCGGCCGCCACACGTTTGCTTACGTCGTCCGGGCCACGACCGCCGGCACGTTCCGGACGGCGCCGGCGCACGCCGAGGAGATGTACGAGCCGGAAGTCTTTGGACGGACGGCGACGGCGGTGATCGAGGTACGCAAGCAGTAGTGCCAAGGGTGCTAAGGGGGCTAAGGGTGCGAAGGGTGCTGGTGCGAAGGGTGCGAAGGGTGCTGGTGCGAAGGGTGCTGGTGCGAAGGGTGCTGGTGCGAAGGGTGCGAAGGGTGCTGGGGTGCTGAAGGTGCTGGTGCTGGAGGTGTGTCGGGGGCTGAAGGCTGGGATCCCGGAGATGTCAGCGCGACGCTGGCGGTTCGGGGTTGGCGGGCTTGTCGCGGTGGCGGTCGGGGGGGGGATCTGGCTCCGCTGCGCGCCGATCCCGGCCGATCTGCTCAGCGGCGCCGGTGCGGCGTCGACGGTGATCCTCGATAGAAACGGAAAGGTTCTCTATGAGGCGCTCGGTGACGGGGCGGCGCGCGTCAAGCCGCTCGAGGCCGATCACCTGCCGCCGCTGCTGGTCGCGGCCACGCTCGCGGCCGAGGACCGCCGCTTCCAGGCGCACGTCGGCGTCGATCCGATCGCGCTCTTCCGCGCCGCCCGGCACGATCTCGTCGAGGGGCAGATCGTCGAAGGCGGATCGACCATCACGCAGCAGGTCGCGAAGCTGCTGATCCAGCGCCGCTACGGCGTGCACCGGCGCGGCGCCGCGGCCAAGCTGCGCGAAATGACGCTCGCGCTTCGGCTCGAGCACCGGTTCGCCAAGCGGGACATCCTGGCGATGTACCTGAACCTTGCCGCCTACGGCAACCTGGCGTCCGGCGCCGGGCAGGCCAGCCGGATCTACTTTGGCGTGGACCCGTCGATGCTGACGCCGGCACAGGCGGCCTTCCTCGCTGCCCTCCCGCAGCGGCCGACGAAGTTCAACCCGTGGCGGGACGCCGCGTCGGCGCGCGGGCGGCAGCTCGCGGTGCTGCGCCGCATGGAGAACGCCGGCAGCGTGACGGCCGACCAGGCGCGCGACGGGCGCGACGAGCGGCTCGTCCTTCGTCCCCGCTCGGCGCCCTTTCACGCTCCGCATTTCGTCGAGATGCTGGCCGCGCTGGCGGCGCGCGCACCGGCAGGCTCGCCCGACGCCGCGGTCGTGCACTCGACGCTCGACCTGGGCCTGCAGCAGGATGTCGAGGGCATCATCGAGCACAACCGCCCCTCGCTCCAGGCGCACAACGCGACCAACGTCGCCGTGGTCGTGCTCGACAACCGGCGTGGCGAATGGCTGGCGTGGGAAGGCTCAGGTCGTTACGCCGAAGGCGATCACGGCGGCACGATCAATGGACCGGCGGTGCCGCGGCAACCCGGTTCGGCGTTGAAGCCTTTCACCTACGCGCTCGCGTTCGAAGAGGGGCGCAGCCCGGCATCGGTGCTCCCGGACATTCCGTCGCACTTTCCCACAGCGCAGCCCGGCGTGGTCTACAGCCCCAGAAACTACGACGGCCAGTATCGCGGGCCGTTGCTGGCGCGGCGCGCACTCGCCGGATCGGAGAACGTCCCAGCGGTTGCGCTCGCCTCCGACGTCGGGGTGCCGGCGCTGCTGCGCTTCCTGAACCGCGCCGGGTTCTCGACCTTCACCCGCACGCCCGACTACTACGGACTCGGCCTGACGCTCGGTGACGCCGAGGTGCGGCTCGACGAGCTCGTCGCCGCCTACGCCTCGTTCGCCAGAGGCGGCGTCTGGCGCGAACCCACCGCGCTGCTCCCGGCCTACGCAGGCGGCCAGCCGCCGCCGGCCAGGGAGCGGCGGCTCGTCTCCGAAAGAACGGCGTTCTGGATCACCGACATCCTCAGCGACGCCGACGCGCGCGCCTACATTTTCGGCCGCGGCGGCGACCTCGAGTTCCCGTTCCCGGTCGCCGTCAAGACCGGCACCTCGCAGGCCTACCACGACAACTGGACGGTGGGATACACGCCAGACGTCACCGTCGGGGTGTGGGTCGGCAACTTCGATCGTACGCCGCTCCGAGGTTCGTCGGGCGTGACGGGGGCCGGGCCGATTTTTCACGCGGTCATGCTCGCGGCTCGAGCCCGCGCCGCCGGCGGCGCCGACAGTCCGCCGGTGCCGCAGCCGACGCCCGATACTCGCGAGGTGACCATCTGCGCCCTCTCCGGCGAGCCGGCGTCGCCGTGGTGCCCGAACCGGTTGCAGGAGTGGCTCCCCGTTGCGAGCGCCGCGCCGCCCTGCTCATGGCATCATCCGACCGGCGATGGGCTGACGACCGTCTATCCGGCCGAGTACCGCGCCTGGTCAGATGGCGACGCCCGTCGCGCGCCGCAACCCGCGCCACGCGCCGCGCGCCCGGCGCTCCGCGCCTCGGTCCTGGCGATTGCCAATCCTCCGTCCGGCGCTGTCTACAGCATCGATCCCACGCTCCGCCGTGAGTTCCAGGCGCTGCCGCTGCGCGCCGTGACCCAGGAGCCGACGTCGGTCACGTGGCTCGTCGACGGTGCCGCAATCGGAACGTCCTCGTCCGAGAAGGCGTTCTCCTGGCCGCTGGCGGTCGGTACCCACCACATCGAAGCGCGCGACGCCGACGGCCGCCGCGCCGCCACCTCCGTCGTCGTCCGCTGAGCGTTCCCTGAGCCGCCGCGGCGGCCGTGCTGCCCTAGGGCTCGAGCGACGCGTGCGGCGCCGATCCCCCGCCGCTCGCCGTGTCAAGTCGTCCTACCATGGTGAAAGGAAGGAGGCACACCACGCGATACGCGTTTCTCGTCGACACCTGCCGCACCGAGCGTCTGAAGACGCTGGGTGTGTGGGCGCAGATTCCGGACGACCGCCTGCACTGGCGCGCCGACCCGCGCGCCCGCACCCCACTCGAGCACTTCATCCATCAGTGCCAGAGCGAGCACAATTGGATGACCGGCATGCTCGGTCTCGAGATCGATCGGCCCCCGCTTCCCGCCGAGGAGACGCGCGACGCCTTCGTCGCGCACTACGCCGCCTGCGCCGCCGATCGCCTCACCGTCCTCGAGCGCCAGATCGACGGCTGGTTCGAGCAGGACGCAGCGTTCTTCGACGTGCGCCGCTCGCGCGCCTGGATCCTGACGCGGCGGTTCACGCACACCGCCCATCACCGCGGCCAGCTGACGGCCGCCCTTCGGCTGTGGGGGTTGCCGCTCTACTCGACCTACGGGCCGACGGCTGACACGGGAGGCCTGCCGAAAAACGGTGCGCGCGTGATTTACCGGGGTGACGAGGATGCGCCGTCGCTGCCGGGACCGGGCGGCGTGACGCCGACCGAACGCCCGGAGACCGGTCGATGATTCAGATCGATTCCGTCGACTCGCCGCTCGGGCCGCTCGCCGTCGGCGAGCGCGCGGCGCGTCTCTGCCTCCTCCATTTCGGCGGCGACGGCGATCACGTCGAATCGGTGCTCGAACGCTGGTATCCAGGGGAACCGCGCGTCCGCCGGGAGGTTCCCGCTGTCCGCGCGATGCTGTCGCGCTACTTCGCAGGGGAGTTCGGCGTGATCGACGCGGTCGCCGTCGAGCTGAACGGTACCGGATTCCAGAAAACAGTGTGGCAGGCGTTGCGCCGGATACCCTCGGGAACCACCGTCTCCTACGCCGAGCTGGCACGCCGGATTGGGGAGCCAGCGGCCGTACGGGCGGTGGGATCGGCCAACGGCGCGAACCCGGTCGCGCTCGTCGTCCCCTGCCATCGCGTCATCGGATCTGACGGCAGTCTCACCGGTTACGGCGGCGGGCTCGACCGCAAGCGCTGGCTGCTCATCCACGAGGGCGTGGTCACGCCGCAACTGTTCTGAGCGCTTGGTGAACGGTTTGCACAAGGGAACCATGAGCCGAAGGAGGCGCCAATGGGTATCTTGTCGTGGATCGTGTTCGGACTCGTCGTCGGGATCATCGCCAAGCTGCTGATGCCTGGGAGGGATCCGGGCGGCTTCGTGATCACGATACTGCTCGGCATCGCGGGCGCGCTCGTCGGCGGATTCGTCGGGCGGGCGATTGGATTTTACGGTCCGAACCAGGCGGCCGGGTGGCTGATGTCGATAGCCGGCGCCATCATCCTGCTGGTGCTCTATCGCTTCCTGGTCCGCCGGAGAGTCTGAATCGCCCCGATGAGGTCGTCCGCGTTGAAAGGGCGGACGACCGCCACGCCGGCTCCGGCGGTGGCCTGACTCGCCGTATCGCACATCCGTACGACATCCAGCGCCGGACAGTGCCGGCGTAGCCGCGCCGCGATCTCGGCGCCAGGACCGTCGGGGAGGCCCTGCTCGATGACCAGCACGTCGAACGCGCCGCGCTCGACGCAGGCGAGCAGCGCGTGCCCGCCGTGTGCGACCGCACGCACCTCGAACCGCGCACGCCGGAGCACCCGAGTGGCGACGGCGCGCAGGTCGGCATCGTGCGAGACGAAAAGCACCGAGGTCATAGGACGGCTACCTCCTCCGCAAGGTCGATGCCCGCCGGTTCTCCGGCAAATTCCGCGCAGTTTGACGCCGCGGGTCTCCGCCCGTGTGACGTTTCGAAACGCCGGCGCACGATTCTGGCGCTGGAGCGCACCGTCATGGGCATTTCACTCACGGAGGTAGGTACAACTGAAGCGAATCTGTGTATCATCGACTAAAAGTGAGCACACCTTCATCGCGTGCGCGGACCTGGCAGGCGGGTGAGATCTTCACGGTCAGCGATGCGAACGAACTCTACGAAGTCGATCGCTGGGGGAAGGGATACTTCGCGATTTCCAACGACGGGCACGTGCTGGTCCATCCCACCAAGGACCCGTCGCGCGCCATCGACCTGAAGCAGCTCACCGACCATCTGCAGCTCCGCGGCATCGGCTTGCCGGTCCTGATCCGGTTTCCCGACATCCTCCGCCACCGCCTCGGCGACATCCACAACGCCTTCAGGACGGCCATCGACCAGCACGCCTACGAGGGCCGCTACCTCTGCGTCTATCCGATCAAGGTGAACCAGCAGCGGCAGGTCGTCGAGGAAGTGCTGGATTTCGGCCGCGAGTACGGTTTCGGCCTGGAAGCCGGCTCGAAGCCGGAGCTGCTTGCCGTGATGGCCCAGGCGGACAACGACACGCCGATCGTCTGCAACGGCTTCAAGGATGCCGAATACATCGAGATGGCGATGCTGGCTCAGAAGATCGGCCGCAACATCATCCCGGTCGTCGAGAAATACACGGAACTCGGGCTCATCCTCAAATATGCCGAGCGGGTCGGCGTGCGGCCCCAGATCGGCATTCGGGTGAAGCTCGCCGCCCGCGGCGGCGGCCGCTGGCAGGGCTCAGGCGGCTACCGGTCGAAATTCGGGCTGACGGTCGCGGAGGTGCTGCGCGGGCTCGACGAGCTGAAGACGCGCGGCATGCAGGATTGCTTCAAGCTCCTGCACTTCCACCTCGGCAGCCAGATCCCCAACATCCGTATCGTCAAGGGCGCGCTCAACGAGGCGGCGCGGATCTACACCGAACTCGTCAAAGCGGGCGCCGGGCTCGAATACATCGACGTCGGCGGCGGCCTCGGCGTCGACTACGACGGTTCGCAGACCAACTTCGAGTCGAGCGTCAACTACACGCTCGAGGAATACGCCAACGACGTCGTCTACCACGTGCAGACGGTGTGCGATGACGCCGGCGTGAAGCACCCGACGATCGTCTCCGAGAGTGGCCGGGCCATCGTCGCCTACCACAGCGTGCTCATCTTCAACGTGCTGGGCGTCTCGGCCTTCGGCGAAGAGAAGATTCCCGAGTCGATTTCGCCGGACGAGGCCGAGCAGCCGGTCATCGACCTGCTCGAGACATATCAGAACCTCTCCGGCCGCAACGCCGTCGAGAGCTATCACGACGCCCAGCAGGCGCTCGACATGGCGATGAACCTGTTCACCGGCGGCTACCTGCCGCTCGACCAGCGCTGCCAGGCCGAAAACCTCTACTGGGCGATTCTGGTCAAGCTGCGGCGATTCGTCGCGCAGATGGAAGACGTCCCCGAAGACCTTCAGGGTCTCGACGACGCGATGGCGGACACGTATTTCTGCAATTTCTCGCTGTTCCAGTCGATTCCCGACAGCTGGGCGATCAAGCAGCTCTTCCCGGTGATGCCGATTCACAACCTCAATCGGGCACCGAGCCACCACGCCGTGCTCGGCGACATCACCTGCGACTCCGACGGCAAGATCGATTCGTTCATCGACCGGCGGGACGTGAAGAAGACGCTGCCGCTGCACACCGTCAACGGCGAGCCGTACTACCTCGGCGTGTTCCTGGTGGGCGCCTATCAGGAGATCCTCGGCGATCTGCACAACCTGTTCGGCGACACCCACGCCGTGCACGTCAGCCTCGACGACCACGGCAGTGTCGTGCTCGACGCCGTCATCAAGGGAGACACGGTCAGCGAGGTGCTCGACTACGTCGAATTCGACGCCGAGACGCTCGTCCGCAAGCTCCGTCACGACGTCGAGCTGGCGGTCCGGGAGGGACGCGTCACCTACGAGGAATCAGGCCACCTGCTCAAGTTCTACGAGGACGGCCTCCATGGGTACACCTACCTGGAAGAGCCGCGGGAAGGGTAGCGGGGTCCTCGGGGATTTCGGAATCCCGAATCGCCGATCCTGGATCCCCGACTCGCGATCCGGGGTCCCTGATCAGCGTTGCGGAATCTCCGGAGCGCAGACCGTATCGAACGCACGAATCAGTTCAGCCGCGATCATGTCTGCGGACCGCGTCTCGATGTCCCGCCGTTCGAGCATGTAGACCAGCCGGCCCTCGCGGAGGATGCCGATCGACGGCGAAGACGGGGCATAGCCGGAGAAATAGCCGCGCGCGCGGTCGGTCGCCTCGATGTCGGCGCCGGCGAACACGGTCGCGACGGTATCCGGGCGCGGATCGTGCTTCAGGGCGGCCGCGAGACCGGGACGCGCCTTGCCGGCGGCGCAGCCGCACACCGAGTTCACGACGATCATCAATGTCCCGCTCGTCTTGGTCACCGCCTCGTCCACGGCAGCCGCGGTCTTCAGTTCTTTCGCGCCCATGGCGGTCATTTCGCCGCGCATCGGGGCAATCAGCATTTCTGGATACGGCACGATTGTTCTCCTGTCTGCGTTCTATTTCATCATGGCATCGCGCTTCGCCTTGAACTCGTTGCCCGGTTTCCATGCGGGCAGCGTGGCGGCATTGGCGACGCGGTAACCGACGGCCATCAGCGCCTGCGCGTCTTCGGCGGCGCCGGCGAAATTCCAGTCAGGCTGCACCTGATCGAGCGGCGAGTGGTAGAGCTGATTGTCCCATTCGTCTTTCATCCTGGCCACCCAGTCGGCCGGTTTGTCGACGAAGTCGACGCCGGGATGCATGCTGGGATCGAGCGCGGGGACACCCTGCTTGGCAAAATTGAAGTGGTCGGAGCGGTAGTAGAATCCCTTCTCGGGTTCGGGGTCGCCGGTCATCGTGCGGCCCTGCTCCTGGAGCGCGTCGCGCAGGTAGTCGTCGAGATCGGATGCGCCGAGGCCGACGAGCGAAAGCGCCTTGGTGCGCCCCCACGGATTAATCTCGTCGACGTTGATGTCGGCGGCCGTCCTGGCCAGCCGATACAGCGGATTGAGCGAATAGTACTCGGAGCCGAGCAGCCCCTGTTCCTCCGCGGTCACCATCAGGAACAGGAACGATCGCTTTGCCGGGGGCGCCTGTTTGAGCGCCCGGGCGATCTCGAGCACCGTGGCGACGCCCGACGCGTTGTCGATCGCGCCGTTGTAGATCCGGTCGCCTTTCACCGGCTCGCCGACGCCGAGATGATCCCAGTGCGCGGAATAGACGACGTACTCGCTCGCCAGCCGCGGGTCGCTGCCGTCGAGCCGCGCCGCGACATTGCGCGACTCGATGGTCCGCAGCGTGTTGGCCACGGTGATCGAGGCCGTGACGCCGAGCGGCACCGGCTTGAAATCGCGCGACAGCGCCTGCTTCTTCAGACTGTCGAAATCCTGTCCGCTCAAGGCCATCAGCTTCTTCGCCGCGCCGGTGGTGATCCAGCCCTCGATCGTCGCCTCGCTCATGTTCTTGTCGGGGGCGCCGAGCGTGAACTTCTCGCCGAGATTCCCCTGAACCACGCCGAACGGGTAACCCGCGGTCGCCGCGTCGTGCACGATCAGCACCGCGGCGGCCCCTTTGCGTGCCCCTTCCTCGAATTTGTACGTCCAGCGGCCGTAGTAGGTCATCGCCTTGCCGTTGAACATCTTCGGATCGAGCGCCGCCGGATTGGACGGATCGGGAATCTGCGGATCGTTGACGAGGACGACGATGGTCTTTCCCTTCACGTCGACGTTCTTGAAGTCGTTCCAGTTGTACTCCGGCGCATCGACGCCGTAGCCGGCGAAGATCACGTCGGAATCCTGCACCGAGGCGAGCGGTGCCATGTGCCGCGACCACGCCACGACGTCGTCTTTCCACTTCACCTCGACGCGCCGCGAGCCTTTGGTGAACGTCAGCGGCTGGCGGTCGACGCCGGTGATGCCGACGAGCGGGACCTTCTGGATGTAGGTGCCGTCGGGGTTGCCCGGCTGCAACCCGATCGCCTTGAACTGCGACTCGATGTAGGCAACCGCCTTGTCCTCTCCCTTCGAGCCCGGGGCGCGCCCCTCCATGTCGTCGGCCGACAGGGTCTTGATGTGGTCGAGGACCTTGGCCTGGTCTACTCTCGGGAGTTGCGCGACCGGCATCTGCGCCGAGGGCGCCGCGGCCGTCGCCGCGGGGGCCGGCTTCGTCTCCTCTTTGCTGCACGCCGTGGCGACAAGCGCGAGCGCCAGAACGGCCGGCGTGAGAATTCGCATCTCAGTATTCTATCTGCGACGCCGGTGGAGACCGCCGACGGCCGCGCGCCTCCACGAAGATCACAAAAAGCCACGAAGATCCCCAAAACCAACATGTTGTTCTTGGAGAGCTTTGTGAGCTTCGCGATCTCTGTGCCGGAGCGCAGCCGTCGGCCGCCTCGGTCGAGCCAGCGATGAAGTACCCCTCAGGTCGCGTCGCACTCGAGCGCGCGCTCTCGAAGCGTGGCCTTGCGTCTCGGAGCGAAGGGCGTGAGCTGATCCGCGCAGGCGACGTCGCCGTCAACGGACGTACGCTGACCGACCCGCTCGCCGCGGTCCATCCGGACCGCGACACCATCGAGATCCGCGGCAAGACGGCAACGCCGCGTGTGTGGCGCACGATCGCCTTTCACAAGCCGCGCGGGACGCTGACCACCCGCCGGGATCCCGAGGGACGGACGACGGTGTTCGACGTGCTCGGCGCCGCAGGTGAGGGGCTGGTCGCCGTCGGGCGGCTCGATTACGCGACGTCGGGCCTCCTGCTGCTGACGACAGACACGCAACTCGCCGAACGCCTGACCAACCCGCGCCGCGCAGTCGTGCGCCGCTATGCCGTGACCGTGCGCGGAGAGGTGAGCGACGACGATCGCGCCTCGCTCGCACGCGGGATCGCCGGACTGCGCGCGAACACAGTGACGGTGCGCAAGCGCTCGCGCCGCGAGACCCACCTGCTCGTCGAGCTCACCGAGGGGAAGAACCGCGAGATCCGGCGCCTGTTCGACGCGATCGACAGGCCGGTCACCAGACTGCTGCGCGTCGCCTACGGCCCGATCGAGCTCGGCCGCCTCCAGCCAGGCGAGTGGCGCGAGGTCACGCCCGACGAGTGCGCCGGCGACTGATCGGCGCCTGCGCCTTGACACATACCAAGATAGGTATATGATCGCATGCCTATGACTGAGCGCACGACGACCGTTGACCTGCTGCAGGGCACGCTCGCGACGCTGATCCTCAAGGCCGTCAGCTGGGGGCCACTCCACGGCTACGGCATCGCGCGCTGGATCGAGCAGGTCACCCACGACGATCTGCTGGTGGAGGAGGGCTCGCTCTATCCGGCGCTGCACCGTCTGCAGGCGCGCGGCCTCGTCACCTCCCAGTGGACGCTGTCCGACACCAACCGTCGCGTGCGCTGTTACAGCCTGACCGAGGACGGGCGCCAGCAGCTCCGCGCCGAGATGAACCGGTGGGAGCGATTTTCCGTCGCGGTGACGAGGGCCCTGCAGGCGCGCCGTCCGTCTAAGGCGGTATGACGCCTCCAGGCCGGCGCCTGCGCGACATCTTTCGAAACGCCGAAGCCGACGCCGCCGACGAGATCGCGTTCCACCTCGAGATGCGTGAACGCGACTTCCACGAGCGGGGCATGAGCCCGCTCGACGCGCACGTCGCGGCGCGGCGCCGGTTCGGCGATCCCACCGGCATCGCGCGGCAGATCCGCGCCATCGACGACCGCGCGGCGCGGCAGAGGAGACGGACGGGTATGTGGACCGACTTCAGCCAGGATGTGGTGTACGCGCTGCGCGGCCTGCGTAAATCCCCCGGCTTCGCTCTCGTCGCCGGCGTGACGCTCGCGCTCGGCATCGGCGCCAACACCGCGATCTTCAGCGTCTTCAACGCGGCACTGTTGCGGCCGCTGCCGTTCGCCGACGCCGACCGGCTCGTGTTTCTCTGGAATCGAACCACCGACGGCGGGCCGAGCCCGCTCGGTCCCGGGAGGATGCGCGACTTCCGCCGCCAGATGACGAGCGTCGAGAGCTCGGCGGCGCTCGCGCACATCAGCTACACGTTGACCGGCGGCGGCGATCCGGAGTCGCTGCCTGGCGCCAGTGTCTCGTCGGCATTCTTCGACGTGCTTGGCGCGCGCCCCTTGCTCGGCGACACGTTCCACGCCGATCGCGCCGATCCGTCCGCGGTGGTGCTCGGATACGGGCTGTGGGCGCGGCGCTTCGGTGCGGATCGATCGATCGTCGGCCGCACGGTCACGCTCAACGGCCGTCCGCGCCTCGTCGTCGCCGTGATGCCGCGCGACTTCTACTGGCCGTTCATCACCGCGAGTCCCTCGGGTGACGGCGGCCCCCAGCTGTGGGTACCTGGCGGCCCCGGCGACGTGCCGCGACCCGCGACCAACGAGGACGCCGACGTGACCGGCGATCGCAACACCGGCTACATCCGCCTGGTCGCGCGGCTCAAGAAGGGCGTGACCGTCGGCCAGGCCGACGCGGAAGCGCGCGCGCTCGGCGCGCGGCTCTCGCGCGAGTACCCGGAGGACGGCGGACGCACGGCGCTGATCGTCACGTTGCGGGAACAGTTCTTCGGCGGCCTGGAACGTCCGCTGTGGGTGCTGGCTGGCGCGGTCGGCTTCGTGCTGGCGATCGCGTGCGCCAACGTCGCGAGCCTGCTGCTCGGGCGAGGCGCGGCACGTCAGCGCGATCTCGCGCTGCGCCGGGCCCTGGGCGCCGGCCGGCTCCGCATCTTCCGTCAGCTGCTCACCGAATCGGCGGTGCTGGCGTGCCTCGGCGGCACCGCGGGCGCGCTGCTCGCGTGGTGGGGGACGACGTCGCTGCTCGAGGTGGCACCGCCCGACATCGCCGCCGGCGGCGCGACGTTCGATCTTCGCGTGCTGACGTTCACGCTCGCCGCCGCGCTCGGGTCGGCGCTGGCATTCGGCGTTCTCCCGGCGCTGCAGTTCTCGCGCGTCGATCTCGCGGCGGCCCTGTCCGAGGGAGCAACGCGCAGCACCGGCTCGCGGCGGAGCGGCCGCATCCGCGACCTGCTGGTCGTCGGTGAGATCGCCGTCGCGCTCGTGCTGCTGGTCGGCGCCTCGCTGCTCGTGCGCAGCTTCGTCGCGCTCAGTCGCGTCGACACCGGCATCGACACGCACAACCTGCTGACGTTCAACATCCGTCTCGCCGGGCCACGCGCCGAGTACCAGGCTCGGCAGGTCGAGTTTTACGCGGCACTGCAGCGCCGTCTCGAGGCGATTCCGGGTGTGGTCGCCGCTGGTTCCGCCGTGACGCTGCCGATTGGGGGCGACGACTACGGCAGCAGCTATCTCGTCGAAGGCCGTCCGACGCCGCCGCCCGGCGACGAGCCGCACGCCGGCTTCGACATGGTGATGCCGGGCTACTTCAAGGCGATGGGGATTCCTCTGGTGGCCGGCCGCGACGTGCGTGACTCGGACGCGCGGACGAGTCCGCGCGTCGTCGTCGTCAACCAGTCGCTGGCACGGCAGCAGTGGCCCGGGACGGATCCGATCGGGCGTCGCATCGTGCTGAATGGGGACTCGCTGACCGTCGTCGGCGTCGTCGGCGACATCCGGCATCTTGGTCCGTCGGTGCCGCCTCGTGCGGAGCTGTATCAGCCGTCGACGCAGCGATCGTTTCCGTTCATGGCGTTCGTGGTACGCACGTCCGGCGAGCCGTACGCGATGGTGCCGACGATCCGTCGCGCTGTGGCGGAACTCGATCCGGCGCTGCCGCTCTCCGACGTGAAGTCCATGGACGACCACCTGGCGCGGGCGATGGCGCGACCGCGTTTCCTCTCGACGCTCGTCACCGCGTTTGGCGCATTGGCGATGACGCTGGCGGTGATCGGCATCTACGGCGTGATGTCGTGGTCGGTCAGCGAGCGGCGGCGTGAGTTCGCGATCCGGATGGCGCTGGGCATCCGCGGCCCGGCGCTGCTGGCCGGCGTGCTGCGACACGCGCTGCTGCTCGCCGCCGCCGGCGTCGGGTTCGGCCTGATTGGCGCGCGGGCCGCGACGCACGTTCTCGACGGGCTGCTGTTCGGCGTGCAGGCGACCGACGCCGTCGCACTCG
This sequence comes from Vicinamibacterales bacterium, assembly GCA_036496585.1. Lineage (NCBI taxonomy): Bacteria > Pseudomonadati > Acidobacteriota > Vicinamibacteria > Vicinamibacterales > Vicinamibacterales bacterium. The sequence continues at coordinate 150,995 of DASXLB010000014.1, read as the reverse complement.
GCCTCAGCGCCGGGCTGCTCGCCGCGGTCGCGATGGCGGCGTGCGTTCTTCCGGCGCGCCGCGCCCTGCGCGTCGATCCGGTCGCGTTACTCCGTTGACGAGGCGGCGAGCAGGCAGATGAACTCGCCCAGGATCATCGCGGTGGCGCCCCACACGTGGCTGCCGTCGAGATCGAAGTACGGATACTCGATCGCGACGCCTTCGCGCGTGCGCGTGCCCTGACGGATCTTCGACGCGTCCTGCAAGTCCTCGATCGAGACTTCGATCACCTTGTCCACTTCGTGCGCGGCGGGCCGGAACTCCGGACGGGCGTCGGTGATCCCGACCACGGGATGCAGGGTGAAGCCGCTGACCAGGACGTGCACCGGCGTCAGCTCGCCGAGAATCCGCACGCGAGCGGGATCGAGGCCGATCTCCTCGTAGGCTTCGCGCAGCGCCGCCTGAGGAAGCGTTTCGCCGGCATCGGTCGCGCCGCCCGGCAGGCTAATCTGCCCCGCGTGGCGGCGCAGGCTGCTCGCCCGAACCGTCAACGGGATCGAGGGGCCGCGCGCCCCTGGGTAGAGCAAAAGCAGGCCGGCCGCGATGCGCGCGTCGCTCGGAAACTCGCCCGGCGTCCAGCCCGTGCGGGGCGGCGTCGGCATGAAGCGCCGCTGTGCCTCGAGCCCAGGCAGTGTCCCGGCGAGCCGCTCGCGCAGCACCACCTCCAGTTGGACGAGCGAGCTCATGGATCTGTCTTCTTCTTCGTCTTCGTGTGCTTCGTCCCCTTCGTGTCCTTCGTGCTCTTCAGGTTCGAGGCGTCAGCCAGCAGCGCCACACTCAACCCGTAGGCATTGACGCAGTTGTATTCGAGCAGCGCCTGATAGTTCGGGAAGACGAGGAAGTGCCGCTTGACGCCGGAGACGAGCGACGCGTCGAGATCGGATTCCGGAATCGCGGCGCCGGATTTGGTACGCAGGCCCATCTCGTTCCACGCGGCGATCGGCAGCGGTACGGTCATCTGGCGGCGGGCGAGGCAGCCTTCTGTCTGCAAGGGTGCGTGTTCCGGCAGCCCGGCGAGCGCCGTTGCCGGCACCGTCACTTCGCGCCCCCACGGCTTGTCGCGCGTCCAACCTTTTTCGGCGAGGTAGTTGCCGATCGAAGCGAAGACGTCGGCCGTGGAATGCCAGATGTCGCGCTTGCCGTCGCCGTCGAAATCCTGGGCGTAGCGCAGAAAACTCGACGGCATGAACTGCGGCTGGCCGAGGGCTCCCGCCCATGAGCCGCGCATCGCCGCCACCTGGACGTCGCCGCTGTCGAGAATCTGCAGAGCGTCGAACAGCTCGTCCCGGAAGAGCGCCGAGCGGCGGGGGTCGTAGGCGAGCGTCGCCAGCGTCTGGATCGTCGGCCGCACGCCGCTGAACCGGCCGAAGTTCGACTCCAGCCCCCAGACCGCCACGATCACGCCGGAGGGAACGCCGTAGCGATCCTGCACCGTTTTCAGCAACGCCGCCTGTCCAGCGAGCTTGGTACGCGCCGTTGCGATCACCCGTGCCGACACGTGCTGCTGCAGATAGTGGTCGAGCGTTTCGACGATTTCCGCCTGCGAGCGATCGCGCTCGACGACGATCGGCAGCGGCTCGAGGCCGTCGAGGGCGTGCGCAATCGTCGTGTCGCTGATCCCGCGGCTCTTCGCTTCGGCGCGCACGCCGTCCAGCCACTCCGCAAAGGACGAAGACGGCAGCTGAGGAACCGGCGCGACCTGCTGGACGAGAATCGCGAGCCCCAGCACCAGGGCGGGCAGACGCATCTGCATCTATTATGAACCGTATGGCGACCGAAGACTTTCCGCGCCTCGCCGCTCCCGCCCGTCGCAGCGTCAGCGCGCTCGTGCGCGGGTGCACGTTCGACGACTTTCTGCTCGCGCCTCAGCGCAGTATCGTCACCCGCCGCGATCCCGCGGCGATCGATCTGTCGTGCCGCGTCTCGCAGCACATCGCGCTCAAGCGCCCGATCGTGTCGGCGAACATGGACACGGTGACGCGCGCGCCGATGGCGATCGTGCAGGCGGAGGAAGGCGGGATCGGCATCATCGATCGCGGCTTTCGGCCCGGCGACATCCAGCCGCAGGTGCGCGAAGTGGAGATCGTCAAGCGAACCCAGCACGGTGTGATCGCCGATCCCTACAGCATCGCGCCGTCGGCCACGGTCGACGAGGCGGCGCAGATGATGGCCAAGCGGCGGGTCGGCACGCTGGTCGTGGTGGACGAATCGGGGCGGCTGCGCGGACTGCTGACCGAGCGGGACCTGTTGTTCGTCCGCGGCGCCGGACTGCGCGTCGCCGACCGCATGACGCCGCTCGAGCGGCTCGTCACGCACCAGGGTCCGGCGTCGACTGAAGAGGCCGAGCGGATCATGGCCGAACGCAAGATCAAGAAGCTGCCGCTGGTCGATGCCGACGGCGTCCTGCTCGGCCTGGTGACGGCGCGCGACATCATGCGGCAGCGGCGGCTGCCCTTCGCGACGCGGGACGGCCACGGCCGCCTGCGCGTCGGCGCCGCCGTCGGGGCGACCGCCGACTATCTGGAGCGCGCCGTCGAGCTCGGCAAGGCGGGCGTCGACGTGCTCGTCATCGACATCGCGCACGGCCACTCGAACGTCATGGAGAAGGCCGTCGTGGCGCTGCGCAAGCGCGTCGGCGACGTCGAGCTGATCGCCGGCAACGTCGGCACCGGCGAAGGCACCCGCTTCCTGCTCGACCTCGGCGTGAACGGCATCAAGGTGGGGATCGGTCCGGGCGGCGGCTGTACGACGCGCATGACGACGAGCTTTGGCGTGCCGCAGGCGCAGGCGCTGGTCGAATGCCGCCTCGCCGCGGACGAACATGCCGAGCGCGGCGCCGGCGACGTGCCGCTCATCGCCGACGGCGGCATCCGACGGCACGGCGCGCTGGCGATGGCGCTGATGTTCGGCGGCGACTGCGCCATGCTCGGCAGCGCCTTCGCCGGAACCGAGGAGGCGCCCGGCGAAGTCGTCCACAAGTCGGTGCTGCTGCCCGAGTCGCAGAAAACCGTGAAGGTGCCCTTCAAGGTGCTGCGCGGCATGGCCTCGCTCGAGGCGATCCGCGACCGCCTCGATGTCGAGGACGCCGATCGCGTCGAGCTCGAGGCGCTCGGCGCCGAGGGAATGGAGATCAGCGTGCCGTCGCGCGGCTCGGCGCGCGCCATCGTCCGCGACATGATCAAGCACCTGTGCTCGTCGATCAGCTACGGCGGGGCCGTCAGCCTGCGCGACCTTCGCGAGCGCTTCTGGCAGGAGCCTGAGACGTACCTGATCAAGCTGTCGGCCTCTTCGCGCCGGGAGAGCTATGAGCGATGACCGCGGGCCTGCTCTATCCGGACGTCAAGCGGAGCAGGTCGGCGGCCGCCTCGGCGATGAACTCGTCGCCGTGCGGTTCGCGCTCGGCGGTGGGAAAGCCGAAGCCGTAGCGCACGAGACAGCAGCGCACACCCGCGGCGCGCGCGGTACGCAGATCGATCGCCGAATCGCCGACCATCACCGTGTCGCCGCGCGTTGAACCTGCGGTGGCGATCAGGTGGTTCAGCCCGGCCGGGTCGGGCTTGCGGCCGAAGACGCTGTCGCCGCCGACAACCCATGTGAAGCATCGCCGGATCCCGAGCCCTTCGAGGATCCGCTCGGTCGGACGCTGCGGCTTATTGGTCAGGACGGCAAGCGGCACCCGTGCGGCCAGCGACTCGAGCATCTCGCGAGTGCCGTCGTACAGGACCGTGTGCGCGAGCAGGCGCTCGTCGTAGAGCGCAAGGAAGCGCGCCAGCGCGGCATCCGGATCCTCGCACCTGAGGTTGGCGGCGGCCAGCGCCCGCCGCACCAGCAGTGCCGCCCCTTCTCCCACCATCGCGGTCACCGCGTCGACGGCGAGCGGCGTGCCGCCGCGCTCGACGATGAGCGCGTTGGCGGCGTCGGCGAGGTCACGTCTCGAATCGATCAGGGTTCCGTCGAGATCGAAAACGAGGAGGGTCAGCCCGTGCGGTGTCACTGCCGACGCAGCGTAGCAGGATCCCGCTGATGGTTCAGGATCGAGTCACATGCTATTGTTTTATCGTGCTTACATGATATAAGTACCGCTTCCACATGGTGACGCTTCCGCCCAAAGAACGGCTGATTCTCGACCTCCTCATCGAGCAGCCGGACTTCGGCCTTCGCCTCGTCCAGCGATCGACGGGCCGGCTCAAACGGGGCACGGTCTACGTGACGCTCGCCCGGATGCAGCGGAAGGGGTTCGTTCGATCCGAAACCGAGACCCCGATGCCAGGCGCGATCGGGTTGCCGCGCCGGATCTACTTCGCCACGCCGCTCGGCGAGCGCGCCCGGCGCGCGTGGTCGCAGCTGTCGGCGGCGCTGGCGTGGGTCGAGTGAGCATGGGTGGCCGGCTTCCGGGCGATCGGCTGCGCCGCGTTCTGGCCTGGTGCGTCGATCCGCAAACGTTCGACGAGGTCATCGAGCCGGCGATCGGCGACCTTCAGTACGAAGTGGAAGGGCATCGGCGAGCGGGCTGGCGCGCGTGGGCGGTGCGGGGCCGCGGCTACTGGTCGGTCGCGTGCGCGCTGGCCGGCAGCGGGCCGGCGCCGTCGGCCGCGATGATTCGTCTGCTCGCCCTCGCGGCGCTCGGCGTCGGCGGCGCCGCGCTGATGACCTCGGCGCGGCAGGCGCCGGGAACCGATGCTCGTCCGTTCGTCGGCGCCTACCTCCTGCCGATGTTCCTGGCGCCGGTCGTGCTCAGGCGCACGGGATCGGTCGCGAGCTACGCCCGCGTGTTCGCCGCCTGCGCCGCAGTCGCGTTCCTCGCGCAGGGGCTCGACATCGGCTTCTATGGTCTGCGCGGCGTCCTCGTGCATCACGAGCGGCCGGTGTTCGACGCGGGCATGACCATCGACTTCGTCGTCTTCATCGCGACGCTGAGCGGTATTGCGGCGCTGGCGGCCTGGCAGCCGGCGGCACGCGCGGAGCCGCTGCCCCGCACCCTCGTCGTCGCGCTCTTTGCCGGCGGCTTGACGGCGGCCGCGGGGCTCGGCGTCGCAGAAGCCTGGCGGCATCCGGACTCGGCGTTTCTCGCGGCTGCCCGCGTGCCGTTCTCGGCAAGCGTGCTCGCCGTGCTCTTCGCCGCGACGGCTGCGCCGCTTTTGCTCGCGCGACGCTGGTTGCCGCGGCCGGCGGCGCTGGCGCCGCTCGCGGTCGCGCTCTCGCCGCTGACCGTCCTCGCGCAGTCGTATCTCGACCACGGATCGGTGCTCGCCTGTCTCGATCAGTTCACGAGGACTCCACTCGCTTTTGCGGCCGCGCATCTGCCGGTCGCGGCCGGCGCTGCCGTGCTCGGCTGGCGCCTCATCGCCCGCCCACCCCGTCACCGAGGAGCACTGGCCGCATGAATACGCTGATTGCCGCGCTTGTCCTGGCGCCTGCCGTCATGGCACCGGCGCAGATGCCCGATTCCATGGCCGCCAATCCCATCGCGTCCTCGGCGCGCATGTTTCTGGAAGAACAGGCCGGCGCGATCGGCCAGGCCGCCACCCTGATGCCAGCCGAGAAGTACGCGTATCACCCGACGCCCGCGCAGATGACGTTCGGCGCCCTGATGCAGCACATCGCGCAGACGAACGTCCGCCTGTGCTCGGCGATCGGCGGCGGGGCCGCGCCGCCGCCGGCCTCCCCGGTACACGCCACCAAGGCGGCGCTCGTCACGGCCGTGGCCGACTCGTTCAAGATGTGCAACGCGGCGCTGGCGAAGCTGACCGACAGTCAGCTGAGCGAGGTCGTCGAGATCGCGGGAAACAAGGTGCCGCGCGGTTATCTGGTCATGACGATCGTGGCCGACTGGGCCGATCACTATTCGACGGCCGCGTCGTACCTGCGGCTCAACAACATCGTGCCGCCCACCGCACGCCAGCCGTAGGGGAGCGCGCCCGATCGCCGAGCCTTACGCGGCGTCGGACGGCTGACAGAGCGCGCAGACGGCGGCAGCCGGATCCTGGATCACGCAGTAGCGGCCGCCGCCATAGCTGCGCGGCGGCATCAGTACGGCGCCGCCGAGGCGCTGGCACTCCGCCATGCTGTGATCGAGATCCTCGACGGTGATGTAGACCAGCCACTGCGCAGGAAGCGTGGTATTGCCGCCGCGCGCGTGGCAGACGCCGGCCACTTCCTGCCCGTCGGCGTCCTTCATCACGTAGTCGTGGTACTCGCCCATCGGCAGCACGTGGCGTGCCCAGCCGGTGACGGCGCGGTAGAACTCGCCGATTCGATCGGCGTCTTCGACGGTGAGATCGAGCCAGGTGACCGAGCCAGGACGGGGAGTCCCTCCCATCGCCGCATTCTACCTTCTGAATTCCGTCGTCCGCTCTTCTATTTCTTCAATACCTGCAGCAGGCTGCTGAACGCGTCGGTCCACACGAGCGATCGCTCGTTCGTCCCGGGCTTGGTGGCGTAGGGTTCGGCGTTCTCGAGCATCGCCTGATTGTTCGTCACCAGCATCCAGGTGCTGCTGTCGAGTCCCTGCGAGTCGTCGTCGTTCGTCTCGATCATCGCGACCTGCCGTCCCTGTTCGAGCGCAAGACCGCGGACGATCGGCGGCAGATCGAGATAGTGGTTGCTGACGTGGACGGCCAGCACGCCGTCTTCGTGGAGAGCCTCGCGGTACAACGCGAACGCTTCGCGGGTGAGCAGGTGCACCGGGATCGCGTCGCCGGAGAAGGCGTCGATTGCCAGCACGTCGTAGGTGTGCTGCCTGGCGGGATCGCGCAGCTCGCGCTCGAGCGACAGGCGGGCGTCGCCGAGCGTGATCTCGATCTTCGCGGGCGAGCCGGCCAGGAAGGTGAAATAGCGCCGGGCGAAATCCACAGCCGCGGGGTTGATCTCGAAGAACTGCACGGTGTCGCCGGCCCGGCCGAGCGCCGCGATGGTGCCGGCACCGAGACCGATGACGCCGATGCGCAGCGGCAGGTTGTCGTCGCGTTTCGGGTGCTGATCGATCGCCACCTCGACGCCGCTGCCGTCGCCGTAGTACGTCGTGACGTCCATCTTGTGCGCCGGATCGACGAACTGCGCGCCGTGCAGGATCTGGCCGTTGCGAAGCCGCCGCAGCCGCGGCTCCTGATCCGGTTCGTCCTCGAGCACCGTGAGTACGCCGTAGAAATTGCGGGTGCGCGCCACTTCGGCCGCCTCGTCCGACTCCGAGGGCCTGACCAGCTCGTAGGTGGACACGCTGAGCGCCGCAATCAGCACCACCCAACCGAGCCGCCACCAGCCCCGCCGCAGCCGTGAGTGCGCGTCGCGCGCCACGGCCAGCATCAGCAGCAGCAGAGGCAGCAACGTGAACAGCGGGAACTCCCAGAGACGGTCGAAGACACTCGGCGCGACGATCGCCACCGCGATGCCGCCGATGCTGCCGCCTGCCGCCACCGCCAGGTAGAAAGCCGTCAGGTGCCGCGGCGCCGGGCGGATGGACACCAGCTCGCCGTGGCACACCATGCATCCCGCGAAGAGCACCGAGAGCAGGGCGCCCACTTGGACCGCGAAGGGTTCGGTCACGGTCTGACGAACGAGCCACGACAGAAAGCCGAGCGTGCCGATCAGCACCCACATCCAGACCGACCGCCGGTACTGTCCCGAGAAGCAGACGATGAACGTCAGCAGGTAGGCGGTGAGCGGCACGATCCACAGCAGCGGCACGACGGCCACGTTCTGACAGAGCTCGTTGGTGACGGCGAGCAGCAGCCCGGTGCCGGTCAGCGACAGCAGGAGCCACATCGCGCGATCCCCGGCGCGCACCGGCGCCTCGTCCTGTGTGAGCTCGGCGGCACTCACCACGGGCGCCGGCAGCCGCCACACCTGCAGCGCCGCCCAGGTACAGACCGCGCCAAACATGACGAAGCCGGCCGACCAGAACCAGGCTTGGCCGCGAATCGAGAGCCAGCGCTCGATCGAGGTCGGGTAGGCCAGCAGCCCGAGCAGCGAGCCGAGGTTCGAGAGCGCGTACAGCCAGTACACCCCATGGCGGGGCCGCGCGTCCTCCTCTTCGCCGTGCACACGCAGACGGGCGAACCAGTCCTGCACCATCGGCGCGGTGGCCGCGAGCAGCACGTAGGGGAGCCCGACCGTGGCCGCGAGCAGCAGCAGGATCTTGATCGCCGGATGCGCCGGATCCGTGGGCTTCCAGGCTGGCGACGGAATGATCGGCAGCGTCAGGATCGCGGCGGCGAGCAGGATCAGATGCAGCTTCGCCTGACGGCCCGGCCCGAGCCGCCGCGTCAGGTGCGCATAGACGTAGCCGGCGAGCAGCGCCGCCTGAAAGAAGAGCAGGCAGGTGCTCCACACCGAAGGCGACCCGCCGAACCATGGCAGCAGGAACCGCGCAGCCATCGGCTCGACGAGGAACAGCAGGAACGCGCCGATCGCGATGGTCAGCTGAAAGGCGACGGCTCTCACGGATCGCACGGGCGTATCTTATCGCTCGTTCGCGCGTGGGCTCCCGCGACGGCCTGTGCGGCGTGAATCTCGCTAAGGTTGAACCCCTTGAACGTCTCGTCCGGCGGATCCGATTCGAAGGGCACCTCGTCAGCCTCGCGCAGCCTGTATTTCCGGAGCCCCCACACCGCCAGCGCGCCCGCGCCTATCGCGGCGGCGGCGCGCAGTACGCCGGCGACGCCGATCCAGCGCAGCAGCGCCAGTTCGAGGCTGATCGACGAGAAGGTATAGGTGAGAAATGCGCTCAGGTAGACGGCCCACAGCATGTGGAAGCGCGATCCTCCCGGCACGTACGGACGCGTCAGCGGAATCCCGCGATAGCCCAGCAACAGGATCTCGCACAGCAGCACCGCCAGGGCGGCGCAATAGACGGCGTGCACCGCACCGATCGGCGCGCCCCAGAGAGTACCCGCCGAGAGAGCGGCCGCCAGCGTCACCAGCGGCACGACCATCAGGAGCATCGCCTTGTGCGCGGCGGCATCCGCCTCGAACGGCCCGATCGCGGCGGTCTGGAACACCCAGCGAGCGTTCATCTCGGCCGGAATCGTGATCAGGATGCGCACCCCGCACGCGAGCGCGGCGCTCAGCACGAGCGGCATCACGAGAATCGCCACCGGCGGCGACGCGCCGGACGGCGATGTCGCGAGCGGCGAGGCCAGCGCCGCCGGACCGAGCCGGACGAATTCCGAGAGCAGGAAGGTCGCCACCAGCGCGAGGCCGGTGCCGGCGTAGATCGCCATCAACATGCTGTGGCGGCTGCTGCGCGCCACCGCCCGCAGCGTGAACGCGACGATCGCCTGCTCGCGCGGGCGCCGGACGAACACGCGTTTCACGACGGCCGCTGCCGCCCGTCCGAACCATGAACGCGTCGAGCGCGACGGCGTCTCGACCGCGCGCCGCAGCAGGCGTGCGTATCCGAGGACGTAAATCGAGACGGTCACGGCTGCCGGCACGGCCACCGCGGCGAGCGCGCGCGCCGCCAGCCCGGTCATCAGCGGCCGCGGCGTTCCGGCGATCAGCTCGTACAGCCCCAGAAACCACGCGGCAGGATTCCACAGCAGCAGGGCGTTCGGCGTCGTCGCGTGCAGGATGGCGTCGGCCGTAGCCTGCCGGATCACGCCCATGAACAGGATCGTGAGCAGCACCGCAACCACGGCAAGCGCCTGGACGAGAGGGGAGAGCCGCGCCGCGGCGCGCCGTCCCGCCAGCAGGATGACGATCCCCTGCAGCGAGGTCAGGCTGAAGAATACGAAGAGGTCGAACGCCGCCGTCGAGACGAAATGGCCGAGCGCGGCCCGCGGCATTTGCACAAACGACGAGGTGGCGAGCGGGAAGGTGATCGCCGGGACGGCGTTGAGCGCGACGACGAACGCGAGGCAGAGCGCGAACAGGCCGGCCAGCCGCCCAAGCATCTGCACGGGATGCGAGACGGGGAGGGGCGTCAGGACGAACGCGTCGCGGCGCGCCGGAAACAGCGTGTCCCAGACGACCACCGACACGATGCCCATGGCGCCCGCCGACATCAGCAGGAAGAACAGGCGGTCGTTCCAGAAGGTGCGCTCGATGAGTTCCGGATGAAAGCGGCGGATGAACGGATATTTGGCGAGATAGGTGGTCGGGAAGAACAGTGCCGGGCCGGCCAGGAACGCCGCCGCCCAGATCAGCGCGGGGGCCTGCATCCCCTGCGGCACCAGGTCGGCCTGCAGGAAGCCGTCGAGCGTGGCCCTCGCGATCGCGCGGACCTGGTCGGCGTCGCGCCGGCTAACGGGTGATCGCATCGACGATTTCGCCGGCCACTGCGTCGACGTCCGTCGTGAACACCAGGGCGCGGAACGCATCCTCGAGTGACGAGGCATTCACCTGCTCGCGGATGGCGGCGGTCGTGGCGTGCGCAGCGACACGCCCGTCGCGCAGGATCAGAACATCGGTGCAGACCTTTTCCACGATCTCGAGCTCGTGGGAGCTGTAGATGATGATCCGGCCGCCGGCGGCCAGGCGCTGGATCAGGCTGCGCACGACGAGGGTCGCGCCGACGTCGAGGCCGGAGCACGGTTCGTCGAGAATCACGATCGAGGGGTTGTGGAGGAGCGCGGCCGACAGCAGGATCTTCTGCCGCATGCCTTTCGAGTAGGCGCTCATCGGCGCGTCCTTGTCGATCTGCATTCCGAAGATGCCCAGCAGGGCGTCGATTCGCCGCGCCGCCTGCCGCGCCTCGAGGCCGCGCAGACGCGCCCCGAACGACAGGAACTCGGCGCCGCTCATCCAGGTGTAGAGCTGCGCCTCCTCGGGCACGTATCCGAGCCGCTGCTTGTAGGCGAGGAGGTCGTCACGGATGTTCGCGCCGTTGAGCAGGACCGTGCCGCCCGACGGCTCGAGCAGGCCGGTCAGCATCCCGACCGTCGTCGACTTGCCGGACCCGTTCGGACCGAGGAGACCGAGCACGGTGCCGGGCGGCACCTGAAAGCTCACGTCGCGCACGCCGGTGATCGCCGAGTAGTATTTGGTCAACCCCCGGGCTTCGAGCATGCCCGTATCGGACACCGGAACCGTGTCGATGTTCCGGGACAGGCGTCCCCAGCGCCGATCGCGGCTGTACGCGCCTAGAATAGCCGCATGCGATCGACCCTCGTCGCCGCCGCGTGCGCGGCCGCTGTCTCGTGCCCGGTTCCCGCCTTTGCCGCGCGGCCGATGACCATCAACGACCTGCTGGCGGCCGTCCGGGTGTCGGAGCCGCAGCTGTCGCCGGACGGGCGGACCGTTGCCTACGTCCGCACCACGACCGATCTCGCGACGGGGCGGCGCAACGCCGACATTTGGGTCGTCGCCGCGGACGGTTCGTCGCCGCCGCGGCTGCTGGTCGGCGGCGAGAAGACGGAAACCTCGCCGCGCTGGTCGCCGGACGGGAAGACGCTGGCCTTTCTGTCAAATCGCGACGGCGCCGAGCTGCAGGTCTACGTCGCCGGCGCCGACGGCGGCGGCATCCGTCAGGTGACGAAGATCGCGGCGGGCGCGCAGCCGCCGCTGTTGTTTTCCCCGGATTCGTCGCGGCTGGCCTTCGTCTCGGACGTCAGGATGTTCGACGAGCCCGCCAACGTGCACGTGTTGACGCGGCTGCTGTTCCGCCACTGGGACGAATGGCGCGAGAACGTGCGGCACCACATCTTCGTCGCGCCGGTCGATGGCGGCGACGCCACGGACCTGACGCCAGGCGACTACGACTCCCCTCCGACCCAGCAGGAAGACGCGGCGATCACCTTCACGCCGGACGGCCGCGAGCTGGTCTTCGTGTCGAACCGCGAGGGGAGCGATCGCGAGGCGTTCACCACCAACAACGACGTGTGGTCGGTGCCGGTTGCGGGCGGTGAGGCGAAGAAGCTGACGCCGAACGCCGCCTCGGATCTGCAGCCGCGGTTCACGCCCGACGGTCGGCTCCTGATCGTACGGGCGCAGCGACGGCCGCAGTTCGAGTCGGACCGCTTCTATCTCGACGTCTACGACCGCACGACCGGGCGCAAGCGCACGCTGTTCGAGACGCCGGATCTCTCGGTGACCGACTTCGCCGTGAGCCGCGACGGGCAGACGGTCTTCTTCATCGCGTCGAATCGCGCGACCGACAATCTCTACAGCGTGCCGGTGGCGGGCGGGACGCCGACCGAGGTGGCGCACGGCGGCGGCATCGGCTCGCCGCAGCCCGGCGACGGGTTCGTCGTCTTCTCCAGGAGCACGCTGAACTCGCCTGCTGAGATCATGCGCGGCGGCGCCAGAGGTGCCGCGGTGCCGCTGACCCACGAGAACGATGGCTGGCTGAAGGACGTCGCGTTTGCCAAGCCCGAGAGCTTGACGGTTCCCGGCGCCGGCGGCACGCCCGTGCAGTACTGGCTGATCAAGCCGCCGGATTTCGATCCCGCGAAGAAGTACCCCGTCGTCTTCCTGATCCACGGCGGCCCGCAGGGCGACTGGGGCGACGCCTGGTCGTCTCGCTGGAATCCGTCGCTGTGGGCGGCACAGGGCTGGGTGATCGCGGCGCCGAATCCGCGCGGCTCGACCGGCTTCGGGCAGAAGTTCGTCGACGAGATCACCCAGGATTGGGCCGGCAAGGTGATGCTCGATCTCGACGCCGTCTTCGACGCGGTTGCGAAACTGCCCTATGTCGACCCGGCGCGCCAGGGGATCGCGGGCGCCAGCTATGGCGGCTACGCGGTCGACTGGCTGATCACGCACACCGATCGCTTCAAGGCGGCGGTCAGCCACGACGGCGTGTTCAATCTGGACTCGATGGCGCTCGCCACCGAGGAAGGCTGGTTCACGCAGTGGGAGTTTGGCGGCCTGCCGTGGACCGGCACCGCGAAGGAGCAGTTCCAGAAATTCTCGCCGCACCGCTACGCAGGCAACCTCAAGACGCCGACGCTGGTGATCACGAACCAGCAGGATTTTCGCGTGCCGGTCGATCAGGGGCTGCAGCTCTTCACCGCGCTTCGTCTCCACGGCGTTCCCAGCAAGGCCCTCGTCTTCGAAGACGAGGGGCACTGGGTGCTGAAGGCGCTCAACAGCCGCTTCTGGCACGAGCAGGTCTTCGCCTGGCTGAATCAGTACCTGAAGTGAGTCGTGCAGCTGCGCCTTGATTTCTCGGGCAGCGTCCAGGCGCCAGCCGAGACGCCCGCGGCGCTCCAGGCATCCCCGCCGCTGGTGATCCACTACGTGCGCGTGCGCACAGCGCGTCGCTATGTCATGCGCGTGCGTCCCGACGGCGCCCTGCGGGTGACGATCCCGCGCGGCGGATCGCAGGCGGAGGCGCGCCGCTTCGCCGATCGGCATCGCGGATGGGCATTGCGGCAGCGCGCCACGGTCCTCGCGGCGAAGCGTCCGCCCGACGTCGAGCGGGCCCTCAAGGATCGCGCGCAGCGCGAGCTGCCGCCGCGGCTGTTCGCGCTGGCGGCAGCGAATGGGCTGACCGTCCGGCGCATCACGATCCGCGATCAGCGATCGCGTTGGGGTTCCTGCTCGCCGAAAGCGCACATCGCGCTCAACTACCGGCTGCTGCTCATGCCGGAATCGGTCCGCGACTATATTCTGGTGCACGAACTCATGCACCTCAGACAGCCGGACCACTCACGCGCATTCTGGCGCCTGGTGGAAGCCGCGTGCCCCGCATTTCGGGAGGCCGAACGCTGGCTGCGCCGCCACGGATCGGCGTTGTTCTGAGACCGCCATGCAACTGACCGGCACGCGCGTGACGCTGCGGCCGTGGAAGCCGGCCGACGCCGCCGCGCTCGCCAGGCACGCGAACAACTTGAACGTGGCGCGGCACCTTCGCGATCGCTTCCCGCATCCCTACACGATCGCGGATGCGCGACAGTTCATCCAGTCGACCGCCGGCATGCAGCCGGCCACGCTGTTTGCGATGATCGTCGGCGGCGAGGCGGTCGGCGGCATCGGCTTCTTTCCGGGCGCCGATGTCGAGCGTTTCTCGGCCGAGATCGGTTACTGGCTTGCGGAACCGCTGTGGGGGCGGGGCATCACGGTCGACGCGATCGGACTCATGTCGCGCTACGCGTTCGAGGTGTGCAACATGCTGCGGCTGTTCGCGCTGCCGTTCGCCGACAACGCGCAGTCGATCCGCGTGCTCGAGAAAGCGGGCTACGTGCGGGAAGCCACGCTGCGCGCGAGCAGCGTCAAGCAGGGAACAATCCGCGATCAGGCGCTCTACGCGCTCGTCAACAGCGCCTGGACGGGAGGCTAGCGCAGAAGCTGGGTGCCGGGACGGGTTGATTGTTCGGATCCGGGACGAGAAAGCCCGGATTCGGACGGGCCGGCGCCAGTCCCGACGCCGCCATGCCCCGCGGCGCCATTCCCCTCGACGTGGCACGGCCCTCGCAAAACCCCCACGATTGACGCTCAACGATCGAGACCAACTTCCGCATGAATCATCTCCGCCGCGACATCCACTACGCGTTACGCCGTTTGATCAAGGCGCCCGGGTTCGCCCTGGTTGCGGTGACCACGCTCGCGCTCGGCATCGGGGCCAACAGCGCGATCTTCAGTGTCGTGAACGGCGTGCTGCTGCGGCCGCTTCCGTATCCTGAATCGGACCGCCTCGTCGGCGTGTATCACGTGTATAACGGCCACCGCGCTGTGATGTCGGGGCCCAACTTCATCGACGTGACGAGGCGGGCGACGACGTTCGAGAATGCCGCGGCGATTTCGACCGGCCGAGCCATTCTCACCGGTCAGGGCGAGCCCGCACGGCTGCCGATTGCGGAAGTCAGCGCCTCGCTCTTCAACGTGATGCGCGTGGCGCCGGAGATCGGGCGCGCGTTCGCGGCCGGCGAGAACACGCCCGGAGCCACCAACATCGTGATCCTGTCGCACGACCTGTGGCGGCAGCGCTTTGGCGGGGACGCGGGAGTGCTCGGCACGCGCATCGTCCTCGACGGTGTTTCCAAGCAGATCATCGGCGTCATGCCGGCCGGCTTTTCCTATCCGGAGGGGCGCGCCGCGTGGCTGCCGATCGAATACGACGAGGGTTTCGTCAGCCGGCAGCGCAGCTCCTGGTTCCTCGACGTCGTGGCGCGGCTGAAGCCTGGCGTCACGCCGCAGCAGTCGGCGGCGGAAGTCGAGGCGATCGGCCGGCGGCTGGCGCGCGACTATCCGAACGACGACAGCGAAATCGGCATGTCGACCTACCCGCTGCTCGACGCGACGGTCGGCAACGTTCGGCGAGCCGTGCTCATTCTGCTCGGAGCCGTAGGATTCGTGCTGCTCATCGCCTGCACGAACGTGGCGAACCTGTTGCTGGCGAGGGCTTCGGCGCGCGGATCCGAGATGGCGGTGCGGACCGCCCTCGGCGCGAACCGGCCGCAGCTGGTGCGCCAACTGCTGACCGAAAGCGTGGTGCTGTCGCTCGTCGGCGCCGGCGGCGGCCTGCTGCTCGCCGTCTGGGGCGTCGATCTGCTCGTCAGGCTGAAGCCGCAGGGGATTCCGCGTCTCGACGGCGTGCGCATCGACGGCGCGGTGGTGCTCTTCACCGTAGGGATCGCCGTCGTGACCGGCATCCTGTTCGGCCTGGTGCCGGCCTTCAGCGCGACGACCCGTCTGAGCGACACGATCAAGGCGAGCGGGCGCGGCGGCGCTGGCCTGCGCGCCGGCCAGCGCGTGCGCTCGCTGCTGGTAGTCGCCGAACTCGCGCTGGCGGTGATGCTGCTCGCGGGCGCGGGGCTGCTGATGCGCAGCTTCATGAAGCTGCAGGCCGTCGATCCCGGCTTTTCCCTCGCCCCGGCGCTCACGTTCGACCTGACGCTTCCCGACGCGCGCTATCGGGAGGATGCGCGTCGCGTCGCGTTCTTTGACGCGCTGATGCCGCGGCTGCACGCGCTGCCGGGTGTCATGGCGGCGTCGGCCGTGACGGGGTTGCCGCTGAGCGGCTCAAATTTCGACATCTCCTTCGAGGTCCGGGGACGGCCGCCTCTGCCGCCCGCCCAGCAGCCATCGATGCAGATCCGTGTCGCCACCTCCGGCTACTTTCAGGCGCTCGGCATTCCGTTGCGGCGGGGTCGCGTGTTCACCGAGCGCGATACCGCGGCGACGCCACCGGTGGTGTTGATCACCGAGAGCGCAGCGCGGCGCTTCTTCCCGGGCGAAGATCCGCTCGGCCACACGATCAGGATCGGATGGGGCCGCGGTCCCGGGCGGCCGCGCGCCGGCGGCGAAGTCGTCGGCATCGTCGGCGACGTGAAAGAGGGCGGGCTCGACGCCGCGGACATGCCGCAGCTTTACCTGCCGTTCGGGCAGTGGCCGGGCGGGTCGATGACGGTCGTCCTGGAGACCTCGGTGCCGCCGCTCTCGCTGGCCGAGGCGGTCCGCCGCGAGGTCTACGCCCTCGACGGCAACCTCCCGGTGTCGAACGTCAGCACGCTCGGCGCCGTCGTGGCGAAGTCGATCTCGCAGCAGCGCTTCTACGTGCTGCTCCTGACGATCTTCGCGTCGGTGGCGCTCGCGCTGGCGGCGGTCGGCATCTTCAGCGTGCTGTCGTACGCAGTATCGCAGCGCACGCGCGAGATCGGCATCCGCATGGCGCTCGGCGCGCCCGGCCGCTCGGTGCTCACGCTGATCGTGCATCAGGCGGCGATCCTCATCGCGTGCGGCGTCGCCACAGGCCTCGCGCTCGGGCTGATGCTGTCGCAGACGCTGGCGAAGATGCTGTTCGACGTGACGCCGACCGACCCCGTGACGTTCGCGACCGTTGCGGCGGTGCTGGCGGCGGTCGCGCTCCTGGCGAGCTACCTGCCGGCGCGGCGGGCGACCCGAGTCGATCCAATCGTCGCCCTGCGCGCCGAGTAGCCTGTCTCACAGAAGCTCACGAGCGAGTGCGAGTGAGGCGCCCGCCCCTCGGATAGTTCGACGGGAATCGGCGGATCCCGTGAATCGGAGGGCACCCTGTTATAGTGTGGCTTCCGCCCGTGGAATACTATGTGAAGCAGTATGGGCTCCAGCAGGGGGCCTTGGAAATCCAGTACATCGAGGAGTTCTTCCTCGATTTTCCCAGGAAGAAAACCGCGGCGGAAGTGATGAACCGCCTGAACGATCGCGATCACCAGATCCTCATGGCGGAGTCGTCGCTGCCAGACGATCCTGGTACGGTCGTTCCGGTGTCGTTCAAAGTCGCGCACGAGTTGCGCCTGAACGAACACGATCCCAAGCTCGCCGACCTCGTTGCGCAGCTCGACGACGTCGTCGAGTTCGACGGCCGGCGCGTGCTCTACCAGTGGATCGGCGGCACCCGCACCGACTGGCGTGGCCAGGGGCACTTCCGCGCACTGACCGAAGAGCAGGAAGTGTGGGCGCTCGCCAACGGCTTCGACGAAATCCTGGTCAAGACCAAGAACAAGTTCTACGAGATGCGCGCCGCCCTGGCGCAGCTGAACTATCACGTCGTCCGCTTCGTGCCGCACACGATGGACGTCAAGGAGTCGAAGCTGTTCCTGAGCAAGCGGCTCGGCCAGCACGTGCTCGACTCGCATCGCAGCCAGCGCTTCGTCACGCGCCGCGACGATTAGATCCGAGGGGCTTCGCCCCTCGGACTTCCCCTACACGCTCTCTCGCTCGCCGCTTCGCCGGGCTCGGCTCCGTTCGCGTGGCTCACTCGCTCCGCTCGTTCGCGCTCTGACGGGCTGTGCCGCTCGCAGTCTGTTCGTGTCGCTTTCGCCGTCGGGCGGAGCACGATACCGTGTAGCTTCCGCCTCGAGGCGAAACACCGGCATGCTCGAACCCTATCGGATGATCGGCGACCACCACGCGCTCGCGCAGTGCGGCCTGTTCGTCGCCGAAGGACGCCTCGTCGTCGAGCGATTGCTCGAGGCGGGCCGCTTCCGCGTCCACTCAGTACTGGTTACGCCCGCCGCCGAACGCGCGCTCGCCGGCGCGCTGGCCCGGCGGCCCGAGGTGGCTGTGCATGTCTGCGCGCCAGAGGCGTTGCGGGACGTCACCGGCTTCGACTTCCATCGCGGCTGCGTGGCGCTGGCCTACCGGCCGGACGACGCGAGTGGGGGTGTTGAACTCGCGTCGACGAGGCGCCTGCTCGCCATCGAGAGCGTGCGCGATCCCGACAACGTCGGCGGGTTGTTCCGCACGGCGCTGGCGTTCGGTGTCGATGCGCTCGTTCTCGACGCCGCCACGGCCGACCCTCTGTACCGCAAGGCGGTGCGCACCTCGATGGCGGCGACGCTGCGGCTGCCGTTCCTGCGGGCTGCCGAGTGGCTGCCGACACTGGCGTCGCTGCGCGCCGGTGGCGTGCGGATCATCGCGCTCACGCCGCATCCCGACGCCGTCCCGCTCGCCAGCGTCACCGGCCGCCACGGCGAACGGATCGCGATTGCGGTCGGGTCCGAGGGGGACGGGCTCCGACCGGAGACGCTCGCGTGCGCCGACCTGCGCGTCCGCATCCCGGTCGATCCCCGGGCCGACTCGCTCAACGTGGTCAGCGCGGCGGCGATCGCGCTCTACCAGTTGACCTCGCAGTTCACTTCAGCGGGATCGTGACCTCGCTCCTGGCGAGGACCGTGACGTTGCGCCGCTTGACCTTGACCTTGATCGGATGGGTCTTGCCGTCGCGATCCTCCGGAATTGGCTCGACGCCGAGCAGATAGTACGCCGACGTTTCGTTGAGGATCCGCGTGAACGCGACGTCGCCGGAATTGCCCTGTACCCGGATCAGATCACCGCCGAGCATGCCGGCCATCAACTCGAGCCCGGTCTTGGAGATTTCTCCGTTTCGGAAGTACGTCCCCGACGTGTCGTCCTTCTTGCCGAACGTCTGCTGGTAGGACCAGTCGAGGTGCAGGACGAACAACGCGGCGTTGGCCGCCGCGGCGTCGCTGACCAGGGTGCGGATCTCGTTGGCGGCGTTCACCCGTCCGCCGTGCATGTCCGACGAGATCATGCCGCCGCTGACCAGCACGAGGATCTTGCGCCCAGGGATCTCGGCCAGACCGTGCATGAGTCCACGCAGGCCCTCGATGCTCTTCGTCATCTCCAGTTCGAGGTTGGTCGCCAGGCTGTTCGACTCGGTCCTGATCGAGCTGGACGAGCAGTTGGTGCCGCCCGCGCATTCCCGCGCGAAGACGCGGGCCTCGGCATCGGTATCGCCATTGGCGATGTCGATGATCTCCGGGATGGTCATGTGATACTGGTTGATCGGCTGCTGGCGGACGCCAGCCAGGTTGAAGAGCGAGCGCTTCAGCATCGCGTGGTCGGTGGTCAGCGTGAAGTTCGCGAGCCTGGCCGGGAACGTGTATATCCCGATGCGGTCGTCGGGCCGGAGCCGGTCGATGAAACCCTCGACGGCGTTGCGCGCGGCATAGGCGCCCGTCTGCTCCAGGCTCTCCTGATCGATGGCGATCACGAACATCCGGTTCGACGACTCCATCGCCGACTCGTCGACGGGGGTCGCAGCTGAGCCCGGCGTGGCCGCCGGCGCAGCCGCGCCCGGCGCGGCCGCTGGCGCGCCGTAGGCCATCCACGCCGCTCTGACGACTTTGCGCGGTTTGCCGGAGACGGTGACGTCGAAGTCGTCAGGACCGAGGCTGGGCACCGGAGTGCCCTTGCCGTCGATGACGGCGACGTCGATGGCGATCACGTCGACGTCGGATCGAAACACCTGTTTCTGCTGGGCACCCACGGCGAGCAGCGCCAGCGCGGTCACGAGGGGTATTCTGAACATCTGGTGTTGAAGCTTAGCGACGGGCTCGTCCTCTTTCAATGCCGTTTTCAGTCAGACGAGCAGATCGAGCTCTGGCGGATCTGCCGGGAGCTGACCGACGGACCCGTGCCGATGTACACCCCGACTGTCCGCGGCGGCCGGACGATGAGCGTCGGAATGCTGTGCCTCGGAAAGCACTGGAACGGCATGACCTATCGCTACGAGGACCACCGCTCCGACCACGACGGCCTGCCGGCGCCCCCCCTGCCGGCGCGGTTCGCCGACATCGCGCGGTCGGCCGCACGGGACGCCGGATTCGACATGCGGCCAGACCTCTGCATCGTCAACTACTACACTGAAGCGGCGAAGATGGGGGTCCACCAGGACAGGGATGAGAGCGAGGCGACGATCGCCGCCGGCGTGCCGATCGTCTCCGTCTCGCTCGGCGACGCGGCCCGTTTCGTGATCGGCGGCCTGGCCCGGCGCGATCCGACGTCGCCGCTGATTCTCCGGTCGGGCGACGTGCTGGTGATGGGCGGGCCGTCACGGCTGCGTTATCACGGTGTGACCCGCATCCTGCCCGGGACCGCTCCCGAGGGAACCGGCCCCGGACGATTCAACCTGACGTTCCGACAGTACTGACCGATCGTGACCGTGGGCTCGATGGCGGTGTCGGCCGCAGAGGAGGCCAGGTACAGACGATGACCCAGAATGATTCCCGGGTGACGATCCACATGGCGGCGAGCCTCGACGGCTTCATCGCGCGCCCGGACGGACGCGTCGACTGGCTCGAAACGTCGGACGAATTCCCCGGCGGCGAGACGATGGATCCCGAATTCGTCGCGGCGTTCCTCAAGACGATCGACTGCTACGTGATGGGATCGCGCACCTACGAAACCGCGTTGAACTTCGAGGCGCAGGGATTCGGCTGGTCGTACGGCGACACACCCACGTTCGTCCTCACCCGCCGCGAGTTGCCGAGGACACGGCAGAACGTCGAATTCTGTTCCGGCGGTCTCGCGGAGCTGGTCAACGGCCGTCTACGCACGGCGTTCCGGTCGATCTGGTTCGTTGGCGGCGGCGCCGTCTCCGGCGAATGCCTCCGCCTCGGGCTCGCCGACGAGGTGCGGTATTCCATCCTGCCGATCCTGATTGGCGACGGGATCCGGTTCTTCGACAGGCTCGACACGGATGTCGCCCTGCATCTCACGGAGGTCAAGGCCTACAAGAGCGGGATGATCGCGCTTCGCTACGACGTGCGACGATAGTGGAGCATGACTGGATTCGTGCTCTGGCTGCTGCTCCTGGTCTTCTGCTGGCCGCTGGCGCTGCTCGCGCTGATCGTATGGCCGTTCGTCTGGTTGCTGTCGCTGCCGTTCCGGCTCGTCGGCATCACCTTCGAAGCGGTGTTCGCGCTGCTTCGTTCCGTGTTGATGCTGCCGGCGCGTGCCCTCGGCTACAAGGCGAGAGCGTGAGCGGCGGCGCAGCCGCCGCCCGGCTCCTCAGCGCAAGTACTTGTTGAAGTGCGCGATCGTGCGGTCCCAGGCAAGCTTCGCGGCCTTCTCGTCATAGCGCGGCGTGGTGTCGTTGTTGAAACCGTGCTGCGTCCCGGGATACTGGTAGCGTTCGTACTTCGCGTCGGCCGCTTTCAGCGCCTTCTCATAATCCGGCCAGCTGGCGTTGATCCGATCGTCGACCTCCGCCGAGTTGACGAGCAGCGCCGCTTTGATCTTCGGCACGTCTTCGAGGTTCGGCGCGCTGCCGTAGAACGCGACGCCGGCGAGCAGCTCCGGCACCTGCGTCGCCAGGAAGTTGACCATGCCGCCGCCGTAGCAGAAGCCCACGCATCCGAGCTTCCCGTTCGTCTCCGGGCGCGCCCGCAGCCAGTGGGCCGCCGCGATGAAATCCTCGCGCGTCTTCGCCTGATCGAGCTTGGGGAAGAGCTCTCGCGCCTTGTCCTCGTCGCCGGGATAGCCGCCGATGGGGAAGAGCGCGTCCGGGGCGAAGGCGACGAAGTTGTCGATCGCGAGCCGCCGCGCGATGTCTTCGATGTGCGGATTGAGTCCGCGATTCTCGTGGACGACGAGCACGGCCGGCAGCTTGCCCGCCGGCTTCGACGGCTCGGCGAGATAGCCGCGCATCTTGCCGTAGCCCTTCGGCGACTCGTACTCGACGTACTGCACCTTGAGGCGCGCGTCCTCGGGCTTGATCACCTGCGCCTCGACGAACTTCGGGCTCAGTTGATCCAGCAGCATCGCGGCGGTGACGCCACCGACGGCGAACTTGGCGGCCTTGTCGAGAAAGCCACGGCGATCGATGATGCCGTGGACGTAGGCGTCGAACAGCGTCAGGAGTTCCTGGTCGAAGTCGTGCGCGGTCTTGTCCGGCATGTGTGACTCCTTGTTGCGGGCCTCTTACCGTGCGGTTGTCCGCTGAGGCAGACCTGAAGGTCTGCGCTACCGCCGTCTGCGCGATAGCCGTTCAGGCAGACCTGAAGGTCTGCGCTACCACCGTCTGCGCGACAGCCGTTCAGGCAGACCTGAAGGTCTGCGCTACCACCGTCTGCGCGATAGCCGTTCAGGCAGACCTGAAGGTCTGCGCTACAGCCATCTGCGCCTCATTGGTCTGCGCGACAGCCGTCAGCCTCACCGAAGCAGCGCCGCGGCGCGATCCACCTGCGCTGCGAGTTTCGAGATGGCGTCCGCGACGATGGGGATGTACTTCTTCGGCTCGTCCCACGCCTTCTGCTCGATCCCTTCGCGGATCCCTGGCAGCGTCTTGACGCCGTAGCCCGTATAGAAACCGGGCGCGTAGGCGAGGTGCTTGAACCACTCGCGCTTGGGCAGGCCCGCCTCGTACTTGAACAGCCGCTCGCTCGTGAAGAGCAGGTGGTTCAGCTCGGCGAGCTGCTCGCGATCCTTCGGTTGGCGCCCCTTGGCGATCGCCGCGTTGTAGGCGCCGGCCGCCTTCTGCAGCTTGGCGATCGACGCCCGCAGCGGCACGAAGTCGAGGGCCGGGGCGTCCTTCCCCTCCTTCGCGAGCTTTTCCACTTCGTCGACATAACCCGAGAGCGTGTGCGCCGTCGCGGTGAACTCGAACGGCAGGATGTCGGTGTCGGCCAGCCGCAGGATCAGCGTGCCCGTCACGCGCGACAGCGCCGCGTTGTAGGCGAAGTCGGTGTCTGAGAAGTGCGTGTACCAGTAGAACGAGTCGTACTTCGAGTGATACACACCGCCGTCACCACCTTCGCCGCCGAAGCCGAAATTGAGCGAGGCGACCGTCAGGTAGTCGAGAAACGCCGTGTAGTCGGAGCCGGATCCGAGCGCGTCGATCGGAAAATCGCGGCGCGCCTTGAGGCGCGACTTCTCCGCCTCGTCTTTGGCCTGGCTCACGACGCGATCGAGCTTCGACTCGAACAGCGTCTTGCCCGGCCGCTTCGGATCGGGCAGATCGCGCATGACGTCGTTGACGAATCCCTCGAGTGAGTGCGAGCCGGACGCGGTGAGCCAGCCGGTGCCGGTGCTGTCGCTGTTGATGTAGACGACCGCCTTGCCGGTCAGCTCCTGCGCGTGCTTCTCGGCCCATTCCGTCGACCCGAGCAGTCCCCACTCCTCGCCGTCCCACGACGCGAGGATAATCGTCCGCTTCGGCTTCCAGCCGGTCTTGAGCAGTTCGCCGAAACCGCGTGCCGTCTCCATCAACGACACCTGGCCGCTCGTCGGATCGGCGGCGCCGTTGACCCACGCGTCGTGGTGATTGCCGTAGACGATCCACTCGTCGGGAAACTCCGTGCCCGGGATGCGGACGATGACGTCGTGGAGTGGCCGGTTCTGCCAGTCGAACGCCAGCTTCATGTGGACCTTGGCCGGTCCGCCGCCGACGTGATAGGTGATCGGCAGCGATCCGCGCCAGCTCTCGGGCGCGACCGGCCCTTTCAGGTTTCTGAGCAGCGGCAACGCGTCGCCGTAGGAGATCGGCAGCACCGGGATCTTCAGGAGCGTCTTCGACGCGCTGCGATCCAGGCGCGCCACGCCGGGCTCCGCCGCGACGCCAGGCGTCAGCGGATCCCCAGGGTAGATCGGCATGTCCATGACGCTGCCGCGCTGCGCCCCCTGTTCGGGCCGATAGGCGCCGGCCGGAAACACGTCACCGCGGAAGTAGCCGTCCTCGTGCGGATCGGAGTAGATGATGCAGCCGACGGCGCCGTGCTCGTAGGCCACCTTCGGCTTGATGCCGCGCCAGCTCTGGCCGTAGCGGGCGATGACGATCTTGTCTTTGACGTCGACCTTGAGTTTGGCGAGCTCCTCGTAGTCGGCCGGCGTGCCGAAATTGACGTAGACCAGCTCGCCGGTGACGTCGCCGTCAGCGGAATAGGCGTTGAAGGTCGGCAGCCCGGTCGGGTCCTCCGACGCGGGGTCTTCGGCCACGGCTGGTTCCGCCAGCTTCAGTGTGTAGGACTCGGGGGCGACCATCTCGACCAGCCGCTCGGTCGGGTAGGGCATGAGCGCCTCGAACGACTCGATCGTCGCGTCGAGGCCCCATGACTTTTCCTGCTTCTGGATGTACTCGGCCACCGTGCGGCTCGCCGGGCTGCCGGCGTGGTGCGGCCGCTCGCTGATGGTCCGCATGTATTCGCGCGCGTTCTCCGGCTTGGGCACCGCCTGGAACGTCGCTTCGAGCGCGCGCTCGGCGACGCTGCCAGGTGCCGTGAATCCGCGGAGGGGAGCCGGCGCCTGGGTGGCGAGCGCCGGAACGAACAACAGCCAGAGGAAAAACACGCCCAGAATTCGTCGCATCCCGTGACTATATCGCGGCTGCGCCGCTGCGCCCGGTGTCCAGGCTCGCTAGGACGCCGCGCGCGCGAGGGCTTGCACGGCGTTGACCATGGCCATCAGGCCCATGCCTTTGCCCATCGAGATGTTCTGACGGAAGATCTGCTCGACGATGCCACAGTCGACCTTGACGATGTCGGAGGGCGGCAGCCCTGAGAGTGTCTTGTCGAGAATCGCCGCCAGCGCTTTCGCGGAAATGCCGGAGGGATTCTCGACCGCGAAATACAGCTTCAGCGTGCCGTCCGCCTGCTTCAGCGCCCACACGTAGGCGTCCGACTCGCATTGCGGCACCTGATGCGACTTGTGGAAGGGCCGCGTCGCCACCGACGGCGGCACTTCCTTGAATTGGTCCGCGTACGACAGCAGCATGCCCGTCCGGTCCGCCGGATCGAACATCTGGAACATCTCGATCACCTGCTGCAGCTTGGGCGGCACTCCGATCACCGATCACCCGATCTCGCAAGCGAGGGTCACTTTTCGATCGGCACGCCGACGAGATTGCCCCACTCCGTCCACGAGCCGTCGTAATTGCGGACGTTCTTGAAGCCGAGGAGGTAGGTCAGCGCGAACCAGGTGTGGCTGCTGCGCTCGCCGATGCGGCAGTAGGCGATCGTCTCCTTCTCGGGGGTCAGCTTGTTGTCTTCCTGGTAGAGCTTTTTCAGTTCGTCGGCCGTCTTGAACGTGCCGTCTTCGGCATTGATCGCCTTGGCCCAGGGGACGCTCTTCGCGCCGGGGATGTGGCCGCCGCGCAGCGCCCCTTCGTTCGGGTAGTCGGGCATGTGCATGCGCGTGCCGGCGTATTCCTCCGGGCTGCGCACGTCCACGAGCTGCCCCTGCTTCTCGAGGTGCGCCAGCACCTCTGCGCGGTAGGCGCGGATCGGCGCGTCGTTGCGCTCGGACGAGGTGTAGGCGGTCGCCGGATACGACGGCACGTCGCGCGACGTCTCGCGGTTCTCCTTGAGCCACTTCACGCGGCCGCCGTCCATGACTTTCGCGTTGGTGTGGCCGAACAGCTGGAACACCCAGAACGCGTAGCACGCCCACCAGTTGTTCTTGTCGCCGTAGAAGACCACGGTGGTGTCCCTGGTCGCGCCGATTTTCGACATCAGCGCCTCGAATCCGGCGCGGGTGATGTAGTCGCGCCGAATCTGATCGTTCAGGTCCGACGTCCAGTCGACGTGTACCGCGCCCGGGACGTGACCCGAGGCATAGAGCAGCGTGTCCTCGTTGGACTCGATCAGGCGGACCTTGGGATCCTTGAGATGCTGCTCGACCCACTCGGTCGAGACGAGCGCATCGGGGCGGGCGTAACCGCGTTGCTCGATTGGCGTGGCCATTGTCATGCTCTCCTTGTTCCAGCGGTGCGGTTCCGCGTCATCCGCGGGAGCCGGGAGGGATGACGCCGGAGCGCTTAATTGAGCGAAGGGTTGTGCGAACAGCCGCAGTGCCCGCCTTGCGCGCGACACCCGCCGAACGCCTCGGTTTCCTTGCGGCCGGCCATTCCGACCATGCCCGGCGACGACAGCAGCTTCTGGAGCTCGGCGCTCCCGCACGACGGGCAGACCGGACTCCGAGCGGACGTCACGAAGGCCTCGAATGCACGGCCGCATCCCTGGCACGCGTACTCGAACATCGGCATAGCCCGCAATTGTATCAGTCCCGGCTAAGATCCCCGCATGACCCGCCTGATCCTCGCCCTGCTGCTCGTCGTGGCCCTGCAGCCGCCCGGCCGCGCCGTGGGGCCTCGGCTGATCGTCCTGAACAAGGATGACGCGACCCTCGCCGTCATCGATCCCGCCACCGGCAGGACGCTCGGGACCGTCCCGACCGGGGAGGCGCCGCACGAAGCGGCGGTCTCGGAAGACGGCAGGATGGCGTTCGCCGCCAACTACGGCGCGCAGACGCCCGGCAGCACGATCTCGGTGATCGATCTGACCACGATGAAGGAGCTGCGGCGCGTGGACGTCAGTCCGCTGCGGCGTCCGCACGGGCTGTTCGTCCGGAATGGCGGCCTCTACTTCACCGCGGAGACCAATCGCATCATCGGTCGCTACGATCCCGGCTCCAACACCATCGACTGGCTGCTCGGCAGCGGCCAGGCCGGCACGCACATGATCTGGGTGAATCACGACGCCACGAAGATGGTGACCTGCAACATCGGATCGAACAGCCTGACGATCTACGAGCGCGGCGCCAACGCGCTGGCGTGGAACGAAGCGGTCGTCGCGGTCGGACGCGGTCCGGAAGGGTTCGACGTGTCGCCTGACGGACGCCAGGTGTGGGCCGCCCACTCACGCGACGGCGGCGTCTCGATCGTCGATCTCGACCAGAAGAAGGTCATCGAGACCATCGACGTACACACGAAGGTTTCGAACCGCCTGAAATTCACGCCGGACGGCAAGACCGTGCTGATCAGTGACGACGAGGCGGGAGAAGTGCTGGTGATCGACGTCGGCACGCGCACGGTGACGAAGAAGATCCCGGCGGGCAAGGGCAGCGAAGGGATCCTGATGCCGCCCGACGGCGGCTACGCCTACGTGGCCGTCAACGCCGAGAACCACATTGCGGTCGTCGATCTGAAGACGCTCACGGTCGTACGGACGATCGACACCGGGCGAGGGCCCGACGGGATGGCGTGGGTGCCCGGCCGCTGATCGCCGCAACGCGGTACCCCGCGCCGCGGTCGCCTCGTCCTGCGACGGTCTTACTGCACGGTCAGCGTCAGGTTCGTCGAGTGCAGCAACGATCCCGACGTGCCGGTGACCGCGATGGTGTAGGTCGTCGAGGTAGCTGGCGCCGGCTGTGCCGGCTGCGGCGAGGGCGTCTTGGCTCCGCCGCATCCGGCGACGATCAGCGCGGCGATCGCGGGCACTGTCACCCGCACTCGGGCACGCGCGCTTGCGAGCGCCAGCGCCACGATGGTGATGAACGCCCCGATCGGCGCAGCCGCGCTCGCCTCGACCGGAACGGCAGTCGTCACCGTCAACGTCACGTCGGCTCCCGCCGCGCCAGGGGTGGCCTGCGAGGGCTCGAACGCACACGCTAGAGGCGACGGCAGCGTGCCGCACGCCAGCGATACCGGCTGGTCGAACGACGCGTGCGTCGGAAGCACGCTGATGCGGAACGTCGCCGGCGTGCCCTTTGGCACCGTCACCGTGGCCTGCGCCGGCTGCAGCGAGAAGTCCGCCGAGTCGACCAGCCGCGTATCGATCGACGCGCGCCCGCCGGTCGCGACGAAGAACGGGTTGCCGATCGCCTTGACGAGGCCCTCGTGAATCGGCGCCGACGCCTGCAGCTCGGCGCGCGCCGTGAGCCAGGAGTACAGCCACATGGTCTCGCTGCTGACGAGGCCGTCACGCGAAACGAGAATCGTCGCGGCGCGGAACTGCTTCGGCGACGTCGACGCGTCGGGAACCCGCTGACCGGCCCCGGCGACGATGGCATCGACGCCGACCCGCGCGACCGCCCCGGCGTAGACCTGGCCGGTGCACGAGGGAGGAGACGTCACGCCGGTGAACACCACCTGTGGGCGCACCGCCGATGCGGGCAGCAGACCCATCAGATAGAGGTCGACATCGTTGAAGACCGGCGACTCCGTCTGCGGTAGGCCGAACAACTGCACCGTCGTTCCGTCGTCGACGATGCGGCATGGGAACGAGCCTCCCTCGCCGCCGCTGCCGCCGATGCTGAAGCCCATCACTCCAGTCGCCATCGACGATACCGGCCAGTGCGGAATGCCGGAGGCGTATGGCGCAAAGTTCAGGAAGTTCACCCACTGGTGCGCGGTCTCGTGGGAATAGCCGACGCTGGCGCCGTCGTACAAGCTCGTAACCGGAAACCTCGAATATCCGAGAAGTCGGCCCGATGAGCGGTACTCGGCCGACGTGTCGATGCGGGTTTCGCCGATCCCCTGCACGCCATTGCTCACCGTCGCGTGACTGCGATTCTGGAAGCGCGACGGAGTCGAGACGATGCTGAGGAAGTCGAAACTGTCGCTGTAGTAGCGATAGAAGGTCTGCGCGATTCGCTTTACGTTGCCGTCGGTCAGAAATGCACTATCGACCACGTTGACGAGACGATCGGTTGCCTGAACATCGCCGGCCAGCACCGCGATCGGGACCTGCGGGATGTCCGGCGTGTAGACGTCGACGAACACGTTGGCGCGCAGGACCCGGGTGGCGCCGCCGAAGACGTCGAGAAAGCCGACGAACACGCGCTGCACGTCGTCAGGCTGCATCTGCGCCGCCACCGTCGATGCCGGAACAGTGACGGTGAAGACGCCGTCGCCGGCGTTCGCGTCCCCGTTGCTGCCATCGTCATGAAGATCGATGCTGCCGGCCGTCAGTGCCAGTGATACCCGGGACGGGCTGCCGCTCACGGCCGCCTCGAAGCGGACCGTGCCGGTCGCCGTCGACGGCAGGACGAGCGGATCGGTGCGAACCCAGGCGACCGACTGGGCGAATGCCTGAGTCGGCGCGAACAGGCAGACGAGCGCCAGGCTCGGCAAGGCGACGCGGCGCACGCCGCCGATTATGCACCGGGCGATCAGATCAAGCCCAGGTCGCGCGGTACCGCATCGGGGAAGACCTGCGACAGCCGGCCGGTGTCCATCGAGTAGATGCGCCGGAACAGGCCGCCCAGCATGGCGCGGTATTCCGTCGTCACCGGCCAGTCGCGGTTCTGGTTGAGCCCCTGCGGTGTCACGGCGACCTGCTCGCCAGCCAGCCGTCCGCCCTGCACCGCGCCCCCCAGGACCCAGTAGACGCTGCCGTGGCCGTGATCGGTGCCGCGCGTGCCGTTCTCACGGAACGTGCGGCCGAACTCCGAGATCACGACGACCACCGTCCGCGACCACGCGGGACCCATCTGCTCGGCGAACCCGGCGAGTCCCTGGCCGAGGCTGAGCAGCAGATTGGCGAGCTGGCCCTGACCGTTGCCCTGGTTGACGTGCGTGTCCCAGCCGCCGACGTCGATGAACGCGATGTCGAACTTGTCCTTCATCAGGCCGGCCATCCGCCGCGCCTCGAGCTCGAAGCCCTTGGCGGTGATCGCGTTACAGTTGGCGGCCTGCATCTCGGCCGCCATGCTGCCGGTGTTCATCATCTCCGCCTGCTCGGCGACGGTCTTGCGCAGGTCGAAGCCCTCGGCGATGAGCGGCTCGAAGCGCGTGCCTTCGTACATGCCGGCAAGGATCGCCATCTGACGGTTGTCGAACGGGGAGCGTCCGGTGCCCTTGAGCGACACGTTCGGCACGACGACCTGTCCGGTCATCACCGTCGGCAGGCCGTCGGTGAACGAAACCGGCGTGGCGCCGTCGAGCGTGGCGGCAAGACGATTGAGGAATCCCGATCCGTAGCTGTGCGGCGTCGCGCCGGGCGCCGCCACCGGCATGCCGGTTTCCACGCTATCCTGCGTTTCGAAGTGGCTGCGCGTCAGGTCGTCGCTGCCCGCGAAGGGGACGAACGCGAGCTGCTGCTTGTCCCAGAGCGGCAGCATCGTGTCCTTGAGCGCCGGGTGCAGGCCCCACGCGGCGGAACCGTCCCGCAGCGCGAGCGCGACGGCGGCGAGCGGATTGACGGGGTCGGGCTTCGGCAGGGCGATCGTCGGGCGTGACTCGTAATAGAAGGGGCTTCCCACCGGAATCACCACGTTGGCCGCGTCGTAGCCGCCGCGCAGGAACACCAGCAGGAATTTCGCGTCAGCCGCTCCCGGCGCGGCGAACGCCTGCGACACGATGCCGCGGACGGGCAACAGCGGGTGCGCGGCACCGGCCAGCGCGAGCTTGAGCAGGCTCCGGCGTGAGAGCGTCATAAGATCCTCCTCACCGTTCCATCCAGTCCGGCGACGCGAGCAATACGGTATTCCACTCCTGCTGCGAGTTGGACTTGCCGAGCGCGGCACGCGTGCGCGGTCCGAGTGACGGTTCGATCGCGTCGTAGTAGAAGCGCGAGGTCAGCATCGGAAAGCCGGCTGCCGTGCCCGGAGAATTGTCCTCGTTGTTGAAGAGTCCGGCGTTGCCGCTGCCGATCGCGCGCGCGATCTCGAAGCGACGGACCATCTGGCCCGAGCTGGTCCAGGCGGCTTCGCCCAGCGGATAGCCGTCGGGCGTCACCCGCCCGTACAACGGCTCGCCGAGCTGCTGCAGCCAGCCGACAAGAGGGTGATAGTTGGTCAGCGCCTTGTCTTCATAGGCGAGTCGGACCGACGAGACGACGAACGTCATCGGATCTTTGAACTTTGTCGCCCGCTCGCGATGCCCGCCCGCGTCGTCTGCGAGCGCCGCCAGGAACTCCTTGTCGAGGAACATGACCCGCAGCACCGCGGCGATGTCGCCGTCGGTCTTCTCGAACGTCCGCGCCATGCGATCGACGAGCGCGGGCGGGGGATCGTCGGCGACGAAATAGGTCGCGAGCTTCGCGCTGATGAACCGGGCGGTCGCCGGCTGCCGGCAGAGCAGCGTGACCGCGGTCTCCACTTCGTCCATGCCCTTGCCGGCGATCTTTTCGCCGAGGACCGTCTTCGTGTTGCGATCGTGGCGCGACGGATTGAACTCGAACAGTCCCTGCCGCACGTAGAGCGGCGCCAGCTGCGGCCCGAGCTTCAGCGGCTGCGGCGTCGCCGCCAGCCCGAGGCCGGTCAGCACCCGCGCCAGTTCCTGCACGTCCTGCTGCGTGTAGCGAGATCCGCTCGGGCCGCCGCTGACGCCGAGCGTGTGCAACTCCATCAGTTCGCGCGCGTAGTTCTCGTTGATGCGATTGGCGGCGCTCTGCGCGTTGTCGAGATACTCGAGCATCGCCGGCGACGTTGCGGTGGCCAGCACGAGATCGCGGAACTTCCCGAGGGCGTGGGGGCGGACCGCCTGCTCCTCGTAGTCGGCGAGCGTGTAGCGGACGTTGCCCTTCCCCGAGAACACGCTGAAGTGGTTCATCCAGAACCAGGTCATTTCCTCGCGCAACTGCCAGGGGGAGTCGATCGCACGCATGAGGTGACGCCGCGCCGTCTCGTAGACGGCGAGGTTGGCGGCCTGATTGAG
Source organism: Vicinamibacterales bacterium (assembly GCA_036496585.1). Classification (NCBI taxonomy): domain Bacteria; kingdom Pseudomonadati; phylum Acidobacteriota; class Vicinamibacteria; order Vicinamibacterales; species Vicinamibacterales bacterium. Next base: position 119,419 of record DASXLB010000014.1, on the reverse strand, counting down.
CGCCATCCGCGCCTTCTGCTTCTCCTCGTCGGACCCGAGCGCGTTGATCCGCTGGTTTTCCTGACGGATCTCGAAGACGCGCGCGTCGGCCCCTTTCTGCGAGATGGTCAGCGCCGCGATCGCCGCGTGCAGCCCGCCGGGATCGTCCTTGGGTGGATGCAGCTGCGCGTCGAGGAATTTCTCGCGTCCGAGCTTGCGGTACGACCCCACGATCTGGCTGTCGACCCCGAAGGTCACGCGGCCGAGCCAGCGCAGGTCGGCGCGCGTGAACGGAGCCGTCCGGCCCGACACGCCGCCGCCCCCCGCGATCAACGCGGCGGCGAGAAGGCCGATGACGGAGACCTGCCGCATCGCCTGATTATCGGACTACCGCCGATGCCCTTCGACGCCGTACGGCGCGGGCGGCACCAGCCCAGCTGCGACCCTGCGTGTGCATGACATGAACATGACGGCGTTCGATCTCCTCAATCGAGTAGACCGCTGCCGGACGCGGAAAGTTAAACCGCCGAGCTCAGCCGTCGATTCCGTCGGTCTTCCTGCCGACCGCGACCAGCGCCGGCCTCAGCACGTCGTCGCCGATGCGATAGCCGTGGGCGATGACCCCGAGAACGCGTCCGTCCGAGGCAGCGTCGGGCGTTGGAACGGTCGTGACCGCTTCGTGGAGCTCGGGATCGAAAGGCTCGTGCTCGCTGGCGATCCGCTTCACACCGAACCCTTCGAGCTTGGCCAGGAACTGCTGCCGGACCATCTCGACGCCTTGCAGCAGCACGTCGGATCCCGGCGTCCCCGATTTGCGAGCCGCCTCGATCGCGCGATCGAGGTTGTCGAGGACCTCGAGCAGGCTGATGAACACCTCGCGGCGGCTGCGCTCGGCGTCTTTCGCCACTTCCTTGCGCATCCGGGCGCGCGCGTCCTCGAATTCCTGGGCGGCGCCGCGATACTTGCCGAGGAATTCCTGCGCCTGTTGTTCCGCCTGCGCGGCGCGCCGCTCGAGCTCCTCGACGTAGGTCGGCTTGAGCGACGGCTGGTCGGCGGCGTCAGGATTGGCTTCGCCGTTCTCGCGCCAGCGGCGCCGATCGACGACTTTGACGGGGATGTTGAGGTCGTCGGACATGGCTCAGGCGCCGGCCGTAGCCACCGGCACGAACGCGAAGGTCAGCGCCCCGGCGTCGTGGCCGATCGTGACCGTGCCGCCCCGCTCCAGCGCGCCGAACAGGATCTCGTCGGTGAGCCGGTCGCGGACCTCGCTCTGGATCACGCGGCCGAGCGGCCGCGCGCCGAAGGTCGGGTCGTACCCCTTGCGCGCCAGGTACTCGCGCGCCTCGGGCAGCAGCGCGATCGTGATTCGCCGTTCGGCGAGCTGCTCTTCGAGCTGGATGATGAACTTGTCGACGATCGTCTCCATCACGTCCGCCGTGAGCGGCTTGAAGTTGACGATCGCGTCCAGGCGGTTCCGGAACTCCGGGCTGAAGATGCGCTCGATGGCCGCCTTCGACCGCGACTGCGCGGCGCGCTGCCGCTGATCGGCCCCACCCTCGGGCGGCGCGCCGGCGAACCCGAGGGTCCCGGCGCTCATCTCGCGCGAGCCGGCGTTCGAGGTCATGATCAGCACGACCTGGCGGAAGTCAGCCTTGCGGCCGTTGCTGTCGGTCAGCGTCGCGTGATCCATCACCTGCAGCAGGATGTTGTAGATGTCGGGGTGCGCCTTCTCGATCTCGTCGAGCAGGACGACGCTGTAGGGATGCGTGCGGACCGCGTCGACCAGCAGTCCGCCCTGCTCGAAGCCGACATAGCCGGGAGGCGCGCCGATCAGCCGGGCGACGGCGTGCTTCTCCATGTACTCGCTCATGTCGTAGCGCTGGAACTCGTTGCCGAGATGCAGCGCGAGCTGTTTGGCGAGCTCGGTCTTGCCGACGCCGGTCGGACCCGAGAACAGGAACGCGCCGGCCGGACGATCCGGCTGCCCGAGGCCGGCGCGGGAGCGCTTGATCGCCATCGCGACGAGCTTGACGGCTTCCTCCTGGCCGAACACCACGCGGCCGAGTGATTCCTCGAGCGTGCGCAGCCGATCGCGGTCCGACGATGAGGCCTGTTTTGCCGGGATGCGCGCCATGCGCGCGACGACCTCTTCGATCTGCGGGACCGCCACCTCGATCATTGGGGTGGGGGGCTTCGCCCCGCCAGACCCCCCTACGCCGTCGCTCGCGGGGGCCCCCTGGCCTCGCTCCGCTCCGGCGGCGCCGAGGCGCGCCCGCGCCCCGGCTTCGTCGAGCACGTCGATGGCGCTGTCGGGCAGCTTGTAGTCGCGCAGGTGGCGAGCCGCCAGCTTCGCCGCGGCCTCGATCGCCTCGTCGGCGTATTTGATGTGGTGGTGCGATTCGTAGCGCGAACGCAGCCCCTGCAGGATGCGCACCGTCTCCTGGATCGACGGTTCGTCGATGGCGACCTTCTGCAGCCGGCGGGCGAGCGCGCGGTCCTTTTCGATGTGCTTGAATTCCTCGTGGGTCGTCGATCCGACGACGCGCAGCTGACCGGTCGTGAGGATCGGCTTGATCAGGGTGGCGAGGTCCATCGTGCCGCCGGTCGTCGCGCCGGCGCCGACGGTGGAGTGGATCTCGTCGATGAAGAGGATCGGCAGGCGGCGCTTGGCCAGCGCGTTGACGACCGCCTTGAAGCGTTCCTCGAAATCGCCGCGGAACCGCGTGCCGGCGAGGAGCGCCGCCGTGTCGAGCGAGAACACTTCCGCTCCCTGCAGCACCTCGGGCACGTCGTCCCGCAGCAGCCTCGTCGCCAGTCCTTCGGCGAGCGCCGTCTTGCCAACCCCCGCGTCGCCGACGAAGACCGGGTTGTTCTTGCGGCGGCGGCAGAGGATCTCGAGCGTCCGCTGCAACTCGGCGGTCCGGCCGATCAGCGGATCGAGCGCGCCGTCGCGGGCGCGTTCGGTCAGGTTCATGGCATACGCAGCGAGTGGATCGCGCGACGCCGCGGCGCCGCGCTCGCCCGCGCCGGCGTCGGCGTCCCCGGTCCCTTCATCGGCGTCGGTGCCGGAGGCGCCGCCGGCGGCCGGCGGCATCTTGCTGATGCCGTGCGTGATGTACTCGAGAATGTCGAGGCGGGTCACCCCCTGCCCGGCGAGCAGCTGCGCGGCGTAGGATTTCGACTGCTGCAGCGTTGCCGCCAGCACGTCACCCGACTGCACTTCCTGCCGGCCGGCGCTCTGCACGTGCAGCACGGCCGTCTGCAGCACCCGGCGGAACGCCATCGTCTGCTCGGGCTCTTTTTGCTGCCCGCGCGAGAACTGCTCGATGTGCTCGTCGAGGTACTTGTCGAGGTCGCGGCGGAGCTGCGGCAGATCGGCGCCGCAGGCGGCGAGGATGCGCTCGCCGTCGGGATCGTGCGCCAGCGCATAGAGCAGATGCTCCAGCGTCAGGTGCGCATGCCGCCGCGCCGCTGCTTCGCGGTAGGCGACCGTGAGAATTACTTCGAGAGCCGGGCTAAACACTGTGCCTTCGCGTCCTGTTCTTCACGTCCGTTCGCGTCCGGTCCTTCGCGTCTTGTTCCTTCGCGCCCTGGTTCCTTCGCCGCTCTTGTTCCTTCGCTCCTTCGCCTTCCTTCGTGCCTTCTATTCTGGCTCCATTGTGGCACGCAGCGGAAACCCCTGGGCGCGGGCGAGGTCGACGACGGCGCCGACCTTGGTTTCGGCGACTTCGAATGGATACACGCCGCACAGCCCCTGACCCTGGGTGTGCACCGCCATCATGATCCGATACGCCTCGGCCGGCGCCTTGTTGAACACGCTCTCGAGGACTTCGACGACGAAATCCATGGTGGTGTAGTCGTCGTTGAGGAGCAGGACCTTGAAGAGCTCGGGTTTCTTCGTTTCCTGCCGGGTTCGCTCGAGGACCTCGTCGCCAGTCTGGCGCTCTGTGCCGGCCATGAGTCTCCATTGTACGCCCGGCGGTCAGGGCCGGCCGCTTGCGCGCCGTGGTATCGTGGAATCACCGTCGTCGCAGGTGTGACGGCGCGAAAAAAAGGCTCCTAGCGACCACGCCCCGCGGTTTCGAGCGGCGGTAACCATATCTGGTCGCGGCCGGGAGGTGCATGCATGGCAGACACTATCGGGGGCAGTCACTGACACTGCCCGCGTAGAACAGGAAAGGGCCGGCGGATTTCCGCCGGCCTTTTTCTCTGCTGGAGGCTACAGCCTGTCTGGAACGTAGCTCGGCGCGCGGAGCGTGACGTTCTTGCGGCTGGTACTCACTTCGACCCGCTTGGACAGCTTCGATCCTTCGAGCGAATACTCGAGCAGGTACTGCTGCTTGAGTTGCATCGCGAGCTGCTGCAGTCGCGTGTCCACGCCCGCCATGGCCGAAATGTCTTCGCGGTGGCCGCCGGAGCGCTGCGGACCATCGCCGATCACCGCTTTGAGCGCGTGGCCTTCGTTGAGCAGATCGGCCGGACGGCCGGTCGGGACGGTGGGGCGCAGCGCCGAGCTGAGCATCGAGACGACGTAGAGCTGCGCGCCGCTCTTGCGCAGATCGTCGAGCGCGTCCTCCGGCTGCATCGGCGTGACGTCGTCCCCGCCGACCGTGAGGGCCAGGATGATCGGGCGGACGGCCTTGTGCTTCGCCAGGTTCAGCGCCGCCCCGGTGATCCCGTCGAGGAGCTGGTTGCCGTCGTTGGTCGACGGGTGGGCGCTCAACTGGGCGACGGCTTCGGAGAGTAGGCGGGTGTCCCTGGTGTAGTCGGTGAGCTTGACTGTCTGACCGCGTACGACGCTCACCGCGAACTCGCCGCGGCCGAGCAGCGATTCGATGAATCGTCCGACCCCGACGCGGAAGATGCCGGTGCCGTTGTCGTCGACGATGATCGCGATCGACATGGGATCGCGCGCCGGCTCGAGCCGCGCCACCGGCCGGACGCGGCCGCCTTCCTTGACCGAGACGTCGCCGGCCGCGAGATCGGTGACGGCGGCGTCGCTGTCGTCGAGCGCCGTCACGTAGAAGCGTCGCGTGCGCTCCTGGGCGCTCGCCACGAGCCCGGCGAGACACACGAAGAGCAGCGCGCGACCGAGCCTCACGGCCGTTGCCCGCTGCCGCGGATTTCGCGGACATAGACGTTGCGGAAGCGGATCTCCGATCCGTGCGTCTGCAGCTCGATCGGGCCGGCCGGCAACACGGGCTTCGCGCGGTCGAAAAAATTGTCGAGGGTCTGCCCGTCGACGGTCTGCTGGCCGTTGAGCCAGATCCAGACGCGGTTTCCGGCCATCCGGATCCGGAACGTGTTCCACTGCCCGATCGGGTTGTCGGCCTTGACGATCGGCCACCGGCCGGGGTTGTCGGGGTTGTCGTTCCAGAGGCCGCCGGATCCCTTCGGGGCGCCGTTCTTCACCTCGACCGGATTGTCGGGATCCCAGATCTGGGCCTGTGGGAATCCACGCAGGTAGACGCCTGAATCGCCGTTGTGCGCCACGATCTTCCAGTCGAGGTACAGCTCGAAATCGCCGTAGTCCTTGTCGGTGGCGAGGAAGACGCCGTGGCCGTCTGAGACGATCTCATGCGCGTCGGTGTCGACGCGCCAGTGCTGGTCGCGATCGGCGTTCCACGCGGCCTGCTTCGCTGCGAGCGCATCTTTCGAGAGCGTCGCTTCCTCATACGGACTGTAGTCCTGCTGCCTCCCGCGCCAGCCGCTCAAATCCCGGCCGTTGAAGAGTGCGGTGAAGCCAGCGGGGGGTGCCTGCTGACCGGCGGTGAGAACCAGCGCCAGCGCGAACTGCAGCAGCTGCATAGAGGATGAACCGGAAACGTGAACCGAACGCGCGGATTCTACCAGATCAACCGGCGCTGGAAGCGGATATGATCGCCGATGTTTATGAAGCGCATCGGCATGGGTTTGGTCGGGGCCGGATTCGTCGGACCCCATCACGTGGACGCCGTTCGGCGTCTCGGCTACGTGGACATCGTCGCGGTCGCCGGCAGCAGCCAGGCCTCGGCGCAGACAAAGGCCGACGCCCTGTACGTCAGCAAGGCCTACGGCTCGTACCAGGAACTGCTCGACGATGCGGCGGTGCAGGTCGTGCACAACGCCACGCCGAACCACCTGCACTACGCGGTCACCGCGGCGGCGATCGCCAAAGGCAAGCATGTCGTCTCGGACAAGCCGCTGGCGATGACGGCGGCGGAAGGTAAGTCGCTGCTCGATCAGGCAACGAAGGCCGGCATCGTGCACGCGGTCACCTTCAACTACCGCGGCAACCCCCTCGTCCAGCAGGCGCGCCTGGCGATCGCGCGCGGCGACATCGGCACACCGACCTTCGTGCACGGCCAGTACATCCAGGACTGGCTGCTCAAGGACACCGACTACTCGTGGCGTCTCGAGCCCGACAAGGGAGGCAGCAGTTCGGCGCTCGGCGACATCGGATCGCACTGGTGCGACCTGGCCCAGCACATGAGCGGCCTGCGCATCACCGACGTACTCGGCGAAATCACGACTACCATCAAGAAGCGGAAGAAGCCGACCGGATCGCGCGAGGCGTTCGCGACCGACAGCGGCGGCGCCACCACGGAGGTCGACATCAAGGTCGAGGATCTCGCGTCCGTGCTCGTCCGCTTCGACAGCGGCGCCAAGGGAGCGTTCTCGGTCGGCCAGATCTGCGCCGGCCACAAGAACGACCTGCAGGTCGAGGTCTGCGGCAGCAAGGCGTCGATGAAGTGGACGCAGGAAGCGCAGAACGAGCTGTGGATCGGTCACCGCGACGGTCCGAACCAGATCCTGCAGAAGGATCCCTCGCTGCTCGATCCCGCCGTCGCCGGCTACGCGCACCTGCCGGGCGGCCACCAGGAGGCGTGGGCCGACGCCTTCTGCAACCTGATGCGCGACATCTACGGCTTCATCGCGGCCGGCAAGTCGCCGTCGGATCCGCATCCGCCGACGTTCGCCACGTTCGAAGACGGCTACCGCGCCAACTGCGTCGTCGAAGCGATTTTGAAGAGCGCGAAGGCCGGCGCCTGGACCAGGGTTGAATACTGAGATGAGCACGAAAGCGTTCGAACCGAAGTTCATGAAGGTGGGCGTGCTCACCGCCGCCTTGCAGGAGTTGACGCCACGCGAGGTGCGCGATCCCGATCCGGATCGGGCGATCGAGGACTGGGTCGGCTTCGCCGCCGAGATCGGCGCGCCCTACATCCAGCTGTCGGCGGCGCTGCACCCGTCGGAGAGCGACGTCCCGCCGGAGGCCATGCTCGATCCGGTCGCCAACACGCTCGACCTGCGCAAGCCGTTCGACAAGGCGCGCGCCGCCCGCGTCCAGAAGGCGCTCGCGGCGAACGCGGTCGGCATCTCCGACATCGGCTATTTCGACAACATGCTGCACCACGACGCGGCGGTGCGCGGCAAGAAGCACGCCTTCATGAAAGGCGTATTCGACGCGGCCGCGCTCCTCGGCGTGGACGCGGTGTGCGGCTTCGTCGGCCGCAACCAGCAGCGGTCGATGGACGAGAATCTGGTCGACTTCGAGCAATGGTTCGTCCCGCTGCTGAAGGAAGCGAAGTTTCGCGGCCTGACCTATCGCGTCGAGCAGTGCCCGATGCCAGGCTGGACGACCGGCGACAACTGGCACAACAACATCGCCTACACACCGGGCACGTGGATCGCCCTGCACAAGATCTGCGAGAAGCACGGGGTCGGCGACCAGTTCCGCATCCACTACGATCCGTCGCACGCGATCCTGATGGGGCAGGACACGCGGTCGATCTTCCAGTATTTGAAGGACACCGGCTACGACTTCCTGATCGGCGGCTTCCACGTCAAGGGGCAGGTCGTCGACGCCAAGGGTTGGTCGGCGTGGGGCGCCGGCGGCCAGACCGTCGAGCGCGGCGACTGGAAGAACGGCAAGGTGTCGGAGAATCCGGCCGACCAGGGCAACGCCTGGAAGAAGCAGGTCGCGCTCGCCGAGCACGAGCTGCCCGGCACCGCGCGCCACGATCCGCTCGCCTACCTCCAGAACCGTACGGTCGACTGGCTCGATCACCAGCTCGCCGCGCGCGAACTGCTGAAGCTCGACGTCGCCAACACCTATCTGATCGTCGAGCACGAGTTCCCGCCTGCGCGCATCCAGGATCGCGCCCGAGTCACGCCGATCCTGCAGGGATCGGTCGCGTTCGTCCGCCACATCGACGAGGCGGCGGCGTGCATGTACGCGCTGCAGCACGAGGTGATGCCCGCGCAGGGCATCCACGTCCAGGGCGTCGGCCGTCAGGCGTATCGGACATAATTATCCGAGGGGCATCGCGCCTCGGACTCCCTGACACGCTCTCTCGCGCTCCGCTTCGCCGGCACGCTCCGTTCGCGTGGCTCGCGTTGCTGCGCTCCGCTCGCGTTCGATGAGAGGAGGCCTTTTGGCAGCCGCTCGACCGCCGGTCGCATAAGATCGGGGGATGCCGCCGCTCGCCGCCGGACTCGACTACGTCGACCTCAATTTTCTCGGCCGCCCGGAGATCATCGCCACCGCGATCCTGCACGGGCCTGCTGGCGTGGCGCTGATCGATCCCGGACCGTCGACGACGCTCGGCAACCTGACGACCGCGCTGACGCGCAAGGGGATCCGCTTCGAGGACGTCCGGCAGATCCTCATCACGCACATCCACCTCGATCACTCCGGGGCAATCGGGTCGATCCTCGCGAAGTTTCCGCACATCGAGGTCGTCGTCCACCAGCGCGGCGCGCCGCATCTCATCGATCCGACGAAGCTGCTGGCGAGCGCCGGCCGGCTCTACCAGCAAGACATGGAACGGCTGTGGGGCGAGGTCGAACCGGTCGACCAGGCGCGACTGAAGGTGATTGAAGGCGGCGAGCGTCTCACGGTCGTGGGGCGCGAGATCGAGACCGCCTATACACCCGGTCACGCCTCGCATCACGTGTCGTATTTCGATCCGGCGTCGGGCGTGGCGTTCGTCGGCGACACCGCGGGCATCTGCCGCGGCACCAGCGCTTACGTCATGCCGCCGACGCCGCCGCCCGACATCGACCTCGACGCCTGGCACGACAGCTCGGCGAAGATCCTCTCGTGGGATTCCGACACGCTGTTCCTGACGCACTTCGGCCCTCGCCATGGCGCGCGCCAGCACCTCCAGGCCATGTTCGAGAACGTCGATGCCTGGAGCCGCAGCGTCAAGCGGCTGCTCGCCGATCAGTCGGTGGACGACGCCGAACGCCAACGGCGATTCGTGGCCGAGGCGTTTCTCGAAATCGAGCGGAAGATCGGCGAAACCGACGCGACCGACTACGTGCGCGCCGGGGGACTCAACTATTCGTACCAGGGGCTCGCGCGCTATTGGAAGAAGCGCCAGGGATGAGGACGTCCACGTAGACCCGCAGGTGCCGTCGCCCCGGCAGGGCGCCACGAACCCGGCACGGAACGTGACCTTACGATCGCGGAGGTCATATGCGCGGTCGAGCACTGCCGGTTCTCTTTCTGCTCCTGCTGAGCCCAGCCGTTCAGGCGCAGGTGATGTGGCAACCGACGCCGCCACCGCTGGTTACCGCCGAGAACGAGAAGTGGTATCGCGCCGGTGACGCCATCGCGTGGAACGGCGACGTCTACTATCCCGTGGGCGCCCCTGAGGCGTTCAATCCCTACCAGATGGTCAGAGGGGGTTCGTACCGCGGCATCCCGCTCTACACCGACACCACGCTCGAGCCGTACAGCATCGTGTTCGTTCCGATCGGCGGCGGCCGCCTGCAGCCCTACGAGCGACCGCGCACCGGCATGCTGTCGGGCAGCGTCGGCAGCCGCGCGCCTCTGCTGCCGACGCAGCCGTCCTCCGGCCTTGCCTTGACGCCCGAAGGTTACGTCGTGCAGGCGGCGGCCCCCCCGACCTTCGCGCGATCCTACGACGTTGGCCCTGCCAGAGAGCCCGAGCCGATGTCCCCGGCCGTCCCGATTGTCGGCAGCCTCGGCACCACGCGGTCCACCGCCCCGACGCAACCAGTGGCCGCCGGCAGGCGTCCCGCGACAGTGACGAACCGGCCGGCGTCGCAAGCGCAGCCGCAAGGCATCAATAGCGTCTGGTTCGACTACGACGGCCGCCGCTGGGTCTCGGCCGGAAAAGCCGTCGATCTCAGCCCAGACTTCGCAAGAGTTGGCGAGTATCGAGGGACGCCGGTGTACGAACGGCCAGGCGACCGTCTCACGATCTACATTCAGACGGCGCAGGGGCTGGTTGCGCCGTTCAAGCGGTGCCAAGGGTGCTAAAGGCGCCAAGGGTGCTAAAGGTGCGGGTGCTAGAGGTGCGAAGGGTGCTAAGGGTGTGGGCGCCTTTAGCACCCTTCGCACTAACAGCGAAGTCATGGATCGAGTCGGGGGTTGAAGACCTTCGCCTTCAACCCCCGATCGGAACCTGGCCGCGGGCCGCAGGCGCCCGGGAACGAGGAAACAAGCCGGCTTGTGTGGCTGACTAGGGAGGTGGTCAGCCGGTCGGCTCGGTGGGTGATTCTTGGCTCTTGTTGAAGCCGCCTTCTTATGCCGCCGTGCGGGGCGCGAATCGCGTCGGCCCGCCGTCGGTCTTCATGAACGATCCATCACGCGTCTGCGACAGGAAGTTCGCTTTGACCAGCGCCTCGAGCAGCTGGTCGCAGATCTGGCTATCCAGTCCCCAGAGCCGCTGCGCCTGCGCCGGCGTCAACCGAAGTCCAGGCATTTCGGTGAACTCCCCCTGGATTCGCTGAAGTACGTCGTCGATGCGCATGAGTCCCTCCGTCCGCCGTTTTCTTCCTGGTATTTCACTGGGGAAAATTGCAACTGGTGTACCGTCGAATCACGCGCGCAGGCAAATCGCCATGGCAACCCGTAAATAGCGGCATCGTAAATATTTACGGCCTATGAGCCACGCAGACAGGCCTCCGTTCGCCGGCTGAGATCCGTACGTCGGGAGGTCGCTGGTTGTCTGGAATTACTACGGTCGGCTCAGAGCTCGCGAAGCGCCGTGATGATCGGCAGGCGGGCGGCGCGAATGGCCGGCAGCAGCCCGCCGACCAGGCCCATCAGGACGGCATAGAAGAGGGCCTTGGCCAGCAGCGGCCCCGTTACCGCGAACTTGAAGGCGATCTGGCTGAACGACTGGAAGTTCATCGTCGCCGTCTCGTAGCCGTTGAACGCGAGATAGGCGATCGCGCCGCCGATCGCGCCGCCGAGCAGCGCCAGCAGCGCGGCTTCCACCAGCACCGAGATCACGACCGGAACGCTGCCGAACCCGAGCGCGCGCAGCGTGGCGATCTCGCGGGTGCGGCTCGCCACCGCCGTATACATGGTGATGACGGCGCCGAACACCGCGCCGACCCCCATCAGCACGCCGATGATGCCGCCGATGATCCGGACGATCGTCTGCAGCGTCTGCGTCTGGCTGCCGTAGTACTCGGGCGCGCGCATCGCCGTCACCTGCAGCTGCGGGTTCGAGGTCAGCGAGTCTTTCAGCTCGTTGAACGAATCGGGCGAGGCGAGGCGCGCGTACACCGACTGGTAGCTGTTGCCGCGGCGATACGCGGGCTGCAGCACCTTGACGTCGCACCACAGCTCCGATTCCGAGACCGAGCCGCCGTCGTCGAAGATGCCGACCAGCGTCCAGGTGTTTTCGCCCCACTTGATCTGGCGGCCGACGGTGAGGTCCTCGAACTGGCGCGACGCGGCGCGGCCGGCGATGATCTCGTTCTGCCCCGGCTGGAAGTTCCGCCCTTCGGCGATCTTCAGGTTCTTGTGGACCTTGAACGCCTCTTCGGTCACGCCGCGCAGCGGCACGTTGCCCGAGGTGCCCGAGCGCTTCAGCGGGTGATCGACAACGACGAACAGCTCGGGCGAGGTCATCGGGGTGCCCGACCCGTCGCGCGCGATGCCGGGCGCGTCCTGGATGATTCTGGTCTGATCGCCCGGCAGGCCGCTGGTCATCTCGGTGTCGCTGCCGGCGCGCAGGATCAGCACCGTATTCGGATCGCCCGAGGCCTTCATCGTCGTCGCCACGCCCTCGGCGATCGAGAGGACCGCGACGAAGACCAGGACGACGCCGGCGATGCCGATCACCGCGACGCTCGACGAACCGAGCCGGACGCGGATCGAGCGCAGGTTGACCGAGGTGACTGCGACGATCTGCGAGAACATCAGTTTCTCCTCAGCGCGTCGGTGATGCGCAGCCGGCCCGCCTGCCACGCGGGCAGGAGGCCGGCGGCCAGTCCCAGCGCCAGCACCAGCACCGCGCCGACGAAAATCGACGGGGTTGGGAAGTAGAAGGCCGGCAGCAGTCCGCCGGTCGGGTCGCCCATCACGGTAATCAGCACGTAGGACAGCACCAGTCCAGCGCCGCCGCCCGCCACCGCGATCAGCACCGACTCGGCCAGCACCATCCACAGGATGCGCCGGTCGGGAAAGCCGAGCGTCTTCAATACCGCCAGCTCGTTGGTCCGCTCGCGGATCGCCTGGGCCATGGTGTTGCCGGTGACCAGCAGGATGGTGAACATCGCCATGCCGACGATCCACATCATGATCTGGCCGATGTCGCCGATCTGCTTGGCCCAGTCGGCGACGAACGCCTTCTCGGTGTTGGTCTTGGTCTCCGCCGGCGAGTTGGCGAACATCGCGTCGATCTTTCCGGCGATGTCGGCCGACTTGTCAGGATTGTCGACCGTGAGCACGTACCAGTTGTACTTGTCCCTGAAACCGCTCTGTTCAGGGATCGTCTCGCGCAGGTACAAGTAGTTGAAGAGCAGCTGCGTCTTGTCCGCCCCCTTGATCTTCGAGTCGTAGATGCCGTCGATCGTGAATTCCCACGGGCCGCCGTCCGGACGGCGGTAGATCGTGCCGTTGATGGGAACCTTCTGGCCGAGCTTGAAGCCGTACTTCTTCGCCGTGTCGATGCCGATGATGGCGCCGGTACGATCCGCGATGAACGCCTTCTTCTGGTCGTCCGACAGCTCGTACTCGTGACTGTAGACGCGCAGCCAGCTCTCGGGGTCCGCGGCGAAGGTCGCGAACTGATTGCGCACATCCTGGTAGTAGCCGCCGAACCAGTTGGCGTGGGTGATGTCGGTGACGCCTGGCACCTGCTTGATCTGCGATTCGTAGCTGGCCGGCAGCGGATTGATAATCGACACCTTGTCGATGACCATCAGCCGCTCCTGTCCGGCCAGCTGGATGTTCATGCCGAAGGCCGAACGGATCGCCATCAGCACGCCGAACAGCAGGAAGGCGAAGAACACCGCGCCGATGGTGAAGATCGTCCGGAACTTGCGGCGCAGCAGGTTGCGCCAGACGATCGGGAAGAACTTCATGCCACCGCCTCCTGTTCGCCGACCAGCACGCCCTTCTCCAGGTGCAGCGTCCGGGTCGCCCGCGCCGCCGCGTGCGGGTCGTGCGTGACCATGACGATCGTCTTCTTGTAGTCGCGATTGAGCGCCTGCAGCAGGTCGAGGATCTCGTCGCCGGCCTTGCGATCGAGATCGCCGGTCGGCTCGTCGCACAGGAGCAGCGTCGGATCGGTGACGATGGCGCGCGCGATCCCGACGCGCTGCTCCTGGCCGCCCGAGAGCTGGCGCGGATAGTGGTGCATCCGCTCGCTGAGTCCGACCGCCTTGAGCGCGACTTCGACGCGCTTCCGCCGCTCCGACTTGGACAGCTTGGTGAGCAGCAGCGGCAATTCGACGTTGCGTGCAGCCGTCAGCACCGGCAGCAGGTTGTAGAGCTGAAAGACGAAACCGATGTGGCGCGCCCGCCACGCCGCCAGGCGTCCGCCCGACAGGTTGTCGATGCGATCGCCGGCAACGGCCAGCGATCCCTCCGACGGCGTGTCGAGGCCGCCGATCAGGTTCAGCAGCGTCGTCTTCCCCGATCCCGACGGGCCCATCAGCGCCAGGAACTCCCCCTCGGGAATATCGAGATTGACGCCCTGCAGGACGTCGATCCGCTGTCCGCCACGCTGGAAGACCTTGTGAAGACCGCGAACCTGCACCAGGGATTGAGACATTGGCATGCGCTCCTGCGACTGTTGACTGCCTTACTGCCGACTCTTACTGCTGGCTGATTCTGACCTTGTCGCCGTCCTTCAGCGTCTGTGGCCCGTCCGTCACCACGCGCTCGCCGGTGCGGATGCCGGAGACCACCTCGATCTGATCGCCGCTGTCGAAGCCGGTCTTCACCGCCCGCCGCTCGACCCGGTCCTCGTTCAGCACGAAGATCACCGCCCGGCCGTCGAAACTCCTCACCGCGGTCTTGGGCACGAGGACGGCCGGGACAGCCGGCGCCTGTCCGGCCGGCGGCGCGTCCTTCAGGAACGCGACCTTGACGCCCATGTCGGGCAGGATCCGCGGATCGAGCGATTCGAACCCGATCCGCACCTTCACCGTCGCCTTCTGCCGATCCGCCGACGGTATCGTCGTGATCACATGCGCGGGAATATGCCAGTCGGGATACGCGTCGAGCGTTGCCTCGACCTTCTGATTGTTGACCACACGGTTGATGTACGTCTCGTTGACGTCGACTTCGATCTCGAGGGAGGTCATGTCGACGATGGTGCCGATGCCGGTGCGCGTGAAGCCGCCTCCCGCTGACACCGGCGAGATCATCTCGCCCGGCTGCGCGTCCTTCGAGATGACGATCCCGGCAAACGGAGCGTGCACCACCATGTCGTCGAGATTGGTCTGCTGCATTTCGACCTGGCGCTCGGCCACGCCGATCTGCTGCTGGGCATAGGCGATGCGGGCCTTGGTCGAATCCACCACCGACCGGGCGTCGTCGACCTCAGCCTGGCCGACGACCCGTTCCTTCAGGAGCGCCTGCCGACGCTGCAGGTTGAGCTCCGCTTCAGCCAGCTTCGCTTCGTCCTCGGCGTAGCCCTTCTTCGATGCGGCGAGCTGCGCCTGCGCGAGGTTCAGCGCGGCGCGCGCCTGGGTATCGTCGAGGTGGGCGAGGATCTGGCCGGCTTTCACCGGATGCCCTTCCTCGATCAGCACGTCCATCACCTTGCCGGTGACTTTCGAGGACACGGTCGCGCGCCGCCGTGCGACCACGTATCCAGACGCGTTCAACACGGCACTCGGGGCGTTC
This sequence comes from Vicinamibacterales bacterium, assembly GCA_036496585.1. Taxonomy (NCBI): domain Bacteria; kingdom Pseudomonadati; phylum Acidobacteriota; class Vicinamibacteria; order Vicinamibacterales; species Vicinamibacterales bacterium. Next base: position 104,334 of record DASXLB010000014.1, on the reverse strand, counting down.
GCGCCGCCGGCCTTCGCCGTCGCCAGCGCGATCTTGACCGTGGCCGCCTGCAGCGCAGTCGCCCAGTACCAGGCGCCGAAGCCGCCCAGGCCGAGCACGAGCAGGACGACGATCGCCACGGCGATGGGCTTGCCCCGGCCGCCGCCGCGGTCGTCCTGCGAAATGCGCAGCGCCGCCAGATCCTTTGAGAGATCGTTCATTTGGAGAATGCCCGTGGCCCGACGTCCGCCACTGAATAGTCGTTCGGGACCATCCAGTATAGACAATACGGAGCCGGCGGACAGGCCGGGTCACGGCTTCCGGCCGGTGGAGGATATCAGCCGGTAAATGGCGCGCGCTCGGAGGGCGTCAGCGCCAGGTGCCCGGAACCCAGCCGCGGGTCAGGTAATCCTGCATCGTCAGGCCGAACATGATGAGCAGCCAGAAGAAGCCGGACGCGGCCACCACCCAGGTCAGGCGGGTGCTCCAGCGGACGTGCATGAAGAAGAGGATGACCAGCGCCGCCTTGGTGCAGGCGATGAGCAGCATCGCGACGTTGTTGAGCGCGCCCATGTCGACTTCTGCCGCCACCACCGTCAGCACGGTGCCGACGACCAGCGCGAACCAGATTCCGACATACATCGATTTCGGTGCGACGTGTCCACTCATGCGCGAGCCCCGCTAGCCTTTGAAGTGCCCGCCGATGAGATAGAGCAGCGGGAACAGGAAAATCCAGACGATGTCGACGAAGTGCCAGTAGAGGCCGGCGACTTCGACCGGCGTGTAGTACTCCTCGTCGAAGATGCCGCGCCAGGCCATCACCGCAATTACCGCCATGATGCCGAGGCCGATGATCATGTGCAGCGCATGCAGCCCCGTCATTGCGAAGTAGAGCGAGTAGAACTGCTCCGCCGGCTTCGGATACATGCCTTCCCAATGGAAGTAGGGGCCCGGCACGTGATGGTGCACGAACTTGTCGTAGTACTCGATGGCCTTGATCCCGAGGAAGCCGACGCCGAACACCATCGTGCCGAGCAGCCAGCCGACCTGTGTCTTGCGCGACTGGCCCGTCTGCGCGGCGCGCACCGCCAGCGCCATCGTCAGCGAGCTGCAGATGAGGACGAGCGTGTTGGTGGTACCCCAGAAGCGATTGAGCTCGTGGCTCGCCTCCTGGAACCCTTCCGGCGACGCATGGCGGTAGACGAGATACGCCATGAACAGGCCGCCGAAGAACAGGATTTCCGTGGAGAGGAACACCCACATGCCGAGCGTCGAGGCCTCGGCCTGCTGCTCCATGTTGTCGAAATGGTGCTGCAGCCACGGGTGGTGGGCGTGCTCGGGCGCGGGCGCCGGCTGGATCGCCACGGGCGCCGGGTATTGCGGGAACTGCTGCTCAGACAATGCCGACCTCATGGCTCGGAGCGTACTGATGCGTGCCGTGGGTCACGATCGGCGTGACCAGGAAGTTCTCGGTCGGCGGCGGCGACGGGATCTCCCACTCCAGGCCGCGCGCGCCCCACGGGTTGGCACTGGCGATCTCACCCTTGAAGATCGACCACGTGAAATACACCATCGGGATCAGGTAGCCGATGCCGAGGATGGTGGCGCCTGCGGTCGAGAGCACGTTCCACACCTGGAATTCCGGCGCGTACATCGCGTAGCGGCGCGGCATGCCCAGGTAGCCGACGATGAACTGCGGCCCGAACGTCAGGTTGAAGCCGATGAAGATGTTCAGGCAGGCGAACTTGGCCCAGCCCTCGGGATACATGCGGCCGGTGATCTTCGGCCACCAGTAGTGCAGGCCGCCCAGGAAGCCGAAGATGGCGCCGCCGACCATCACGTAATGGAAGTGCGCGATGATGAAGTAGGTGTCGTGCATGTGGATGTCCATGCCGAGCGTCGCCAGGAACAGCCCCGTCAGTCCGCCGATCGTGAACAGGCCGATGAAGCCGAAGGCGTAGAGCATCGGCGAATCCCACGAGACCGACCCCTTGTAGAGCGTCGCCGTCCAGTTGAACACCTTCACCGCCGACGGAATCGCCACGAACATCGAGATGATCGAAAACACCAGGCCTGCGTATGTCGACTGGCCGGACACGAACAGGTGGTGGCCCCAGACCAGGAAGCCGATGATCGCGATCGCCAGGCTCGAGAACGCCACGAACGCGTAGCCGAAGATGTTCTTGCGCGCGAAGGCCTGCACCAGCTCGCTGACCACCCCCATCGCCGGCAGGATCATGATGTAGACGGCCGGGTGCGAGTAGAACCAGAACAGGTGCTGGAAGAGCACCGGGTCGCCGCCGAGGGCCGGGTCGAAGATGCCGAGGTGAAGGCCGCGCTCGACCGCCACCAGCAGCACGGTGATGGCGATGACCGGCGTGCCGAGGATCATGATCAGCGAGGTCGCGTAGTGCGACCACACGAAGAGCGGCAGCCGGAACCAGGTCAGCCCCGGCGCGCGCATGCGGTGGACGGTGACGATGAAATTCAGGCCGGTCAGGATCGACGAGAAGCCGGTAATGAAGATGCCGAGGCCGGCAAGAATGACGTTCGAGTTCGACGCGGTCGTGCTGTAGGGCGCGTAGAAGGTCCAGCCGGTGTCGACGCCGCCGGTCAGCGCCGCGGTGATCGTGAACAGGCCGCCGAGAATGTAGATGTACCAGCTGAGCAGGTTGATGCGCGGGAACGCCAGGTCCTTTGCGCCGATCATGATCGGGATGAGGAAGTTGCCGAGCGTCGCCGGAATCGACGGAATCAGGAAGAAGAACACCATCACGATGCCGTGCATCGTGAACAGCTTGTTGTAGGTGTCGGGCTGGACGAGATCCGACGCCGGCGTCAGCAGCTCGAGCCGGATCATCAGCGCGAAGAAGCCGCCGAGGAAAAAGAAGGCGGTGACCGACCACAGGTAGAGCAGCGCGATCCGCTTGTGATCCCGCGTCAACAGCCACGACTTGAGGCCGTGGCCGTTGTTCAGGTAATTGAGCGTGGGTGTTGCGGTGGTGTCCATATGACTATTTCGTCGCCCCCTGCTGGTTGCCGCCGAGCGACTTCACGTAGGCGATCAGCTGGAGTAGTTGTTCTTCCGAGACGAGGCCCTGGAACGTCGGCATGATCGGCTGATAGCCGGCGACGATCTTCGCCTGCGAATTCAGGATCGACTCCCGGACGTAGGCGTCGTCGGCGGTGACGGTCTGCCCGGTGGTGAGTGTGACGGTGCTGCCGTAGACACCCTTCAGCGACGGCGCGCGGCCCTGGCCGTTCTCGAGATGGCAGGTGGCGCAGGCCAGATCCTGGAACAGCTTCGCCCCGTTGTCGGCCATCGACCCGTTGACCGGTCCGCCGCCGAGCCACGCCTGATAGTCGGACGGCTCCATCACCGTCACCCAGCCGATCATCGCGGAGTGCTTGGTGCCGCAGTACTGCGTGCAGAACAGGTGATAGCGCCCCGGTTTGGTCGCCGTGAACCACAACGTGTTGTACCGCCCGGGGATCACGTCCGCCTTGACGCGGAAATCGGGGATGAAGAAGCTGTGGATGACGTCTTCCGAGCCCATCGTCAGCTTGACCGGGACGCCCAGCGGCACGTGCAGCTCGTTGATCTCGCGTGCGCCGTCCATGTGCTGCGCCTTCCACATCCACTGCTTGCCGACGATGTAGATGTCCATCGCGCCTTTCGGCGGGCGGGTCATGTGGAAGAAGACCTGCGCGCCCCACACGAACATCACCATGGTGATGCCGAGCGGGATGAACGTCCACAGCAGCTCGAGCACCAGCGATCCGTGGATCTCGACGCCGACCTCGTCGGCGTGCTTGCGGTGGAATTTGATCGCAAACACCACCACGAGGATGCCGACGAGCGCCATGAAGAACGCTGTGACGGCGACGAGGAAGAAGTACAGGGCATCGACCTGCCCTGCCTGTTCCGACGCCGCCTCCGGAAAGAACGGAAAGTTCGTGAACATTCTGGTTATGTACGGGTCGCCGCGTGTTCGCCGGGCGCCACCCCCGCCGACGCTTCAGCAGAGGCTGCGCGCTCGCGGCGGCGGCTGACGAACAGGAACGTCAGGAACGTTCCGACCGTGAGAATGAAGCCGACGCGCACCGCGTTGAGCACCGCCGCGCCGTACTTCCCGTCCGCCGGATCGTAGTGGTAGCAGAGCAGCAGCACCTTGTCGCCGACCGTGCCGAGCTGGTTGTGCGAGGCCTCGACCAGCGCCAGCCGCAGGTCTCGCGGCGCGAAATCGATCCCGAGCAGGTAGCGCGCGATGACCCCCTGCGGCGTCGCCACGTAGATCGCCGCACCGTGCGCGAACTGGCCCAGGTGTTCGTCGTAGGCGTAGTGGAAGCCGATCGCCGCCGCCAGCGGCTTGATCGACGCGTCGGTGCCGGTCAGGAAGTGCCAGCCAGCCGCTGACGCCGGGCGGCCGTAGTGTTCGAGATAGGTCGCCTTCTTCGCCGACGCGAGCTCCGGCGTGTCGCGCGGGTCGATGCTGACCACCACGACGTCGAAGTCCTTGCCGGCGTCGAGCGACAGGGTCTTGAGCGTGCCGGTCATGCCGTTGAGCACCTGCGTGCAGAGCATCGGGCACTCGTAGTAAGCGAGCGCCAGCACCACCGGCTTGGTGCCGAAGAACGCCCCGAGGCGCACGTCGCGCCCCTTTTCGTCCTTGAACAGCAGGTCCAGCGGCAGCTGCTGGCCGATCTGCTGATCGATCCGCACCTGCTGCAGCAGACCGGGTTTCGCGGTGGCGGGCGTCGGCCGCGGCGGTGCGTCGGCGTACTGCGCCGCCGCTGATCCGGCGGTCAGCAGCGCGAACGCCGCCGCCATCGCGCAGATGCGTACGCCTGCGGTCGCACCGGCCCTGAAGCCTGCCAGCATCCCCGCGCCAGCGGAAGTCCGTCTCACAGCCCTCCCCCGGGCTTCCTGGGAGTGTCGGTGGTCGTGGTCGGCGGCATCGTGGCGTTCACCGGCGGCACAGCCGGGTTGGCGGCAGGCGCAGGTGCGCCGGACAGATCGGCGCCGCCCGCCTTGAGCAGGCGGCCGCCATTCGACTCGCCGGTCGAGGCGACGTGCGTGCCCTCCACGGGATCGGCGGCGCCGGCGCGGACGGGAATGCCCTTCTGCAGCAGCATCGCCTTGGCCCGATCGATCGGGATGCGAGCGATGCCGCCGCTCTCGTCGACCCAGCCGTAGCCGTTCAGGTAGTCGGTTTCGGACGCGCGCAGCATCTGGAGATCGGTCCACGGCGTCGTCTGCAGCGACGGCGCCGGGAAATCGGCGACCTGCGCGGGCCCGGCGGCGAGCGGGGTGACGACCGGCTGCGTCCGGGTCTCGATGGTGTCGAACAGCTTGAACAGACCGATCATCGCGACCTGGATCCCGATCGTGATCCCGGCGAGCACCACCACGAAGGCGATGATCGCGCGGACGTTGATGTCCGACTCTTCGTGATGAACGTTCTCGTTGACCAGCTCGCCGTGCGGGTGGTGTGAGGACATCTTTAATGGCCCCCTTCATGCCCGTGCAGGAGCATGTCCTTGAAGTACGGGTCGTTGACCGGCAGCAGCGGGCGCTTCGCCAGCTGCTGCGCGAAGAGCCACACCCAGAGACCGGCGAGCGCCAGCGGGACGCCGACGTTGGCCAGGCTGATCGGCGTGCCCGACTGGTTGAACGCGGGCGCCACCAGCCAGATGTCGGTCAGGAAGCGGATGCCGACGATGAACCAGGCGACGCGCGCCAGCAGGTTCGGCCGCCGCTTCAGATCGCGCGAGAGCAGCACGCAGAACGGCAGCACGAAGTGGCCGAACACCAGGAACAGCGTCACCGGCTCCCAGTTGTTGCGCAGCCGCTCGAGATAGTACGGAATCTCTTCCGGCAGGTTGCCCGCCCAGATGATCAGGAACTGCGAGAAGGAGAAGTAGGCGTAGAGCATCACCAGGGCGAGCATCAGCTTGCCGAGATCGTGGAAATTGCTCGCGCGCACCACCTGGTTCATCGGCTCGCGGGGAGAGATGAGCGCCAGGACCGCGATCCCGAATGCCAGCGCGTTCAGCCCCTGGCCGACGACCTGGATGAGCCCATAGATCGTCGAGTACCACTCCGGGTCGAGCGACATGGTCCAGTCGAACGCCGCCAGGCTCATCAGGATCGTGTAGGCGAGGAGCCCTGGGGCGCTGATCACCCGGAAGCGGCGCGTGTCGGCTTCGTCGAGCGCCACTTCGCCGGCGTCCTGCTGCGCCGACCAGCGGTTCAGGTGCCAACTGCAGAACAGCCAGACCGCGAAGTAGATGACGGCGCGGATGACGAACCCGGTCAGCGTCTGGTAGATCCCGCGGTGCGCGATCGCGTGCACCGCCTGTCCCTCGGGCCGCGCCCACACATACAGCTGCGGCGCCAGCACGACGATCGGTACGAACAGCAGTATCGACAGCGGCAGCATCCGCGAGCCGGCCTCGTAGATACGGCGGCTGACGAGGCCCCACTGGCCGCCGACCATGTGCTGCAGCATCAGCAACGCCAGCGAGCCGAGCGACAGGCCCGTGCAGAACCAGAAGCCGATCAGCAGCGACGGCGCGAGCTGCCCCGGGTTCAGCGCCACGCCGAGCCCGCCGACCACCACGCCGACGACGGCCGCGACGAGCCCGCGCTGCTGCAGGCGCCCGATGCCCGCGGTGTCGATGGTCGTGAGTACGTTCGTCTGCATTACTGCTTGTGCTCCCCGGCCCCGCGATCGGCGCCCGGATCCTTGCGTTCCGTCCCGGCGGGCTGCGCGGGCTGCGAGAGCTTCTGCCGCTCCTCGGGCGTGAGGTCGGCGGCCGTCGCGTGCTGGCTCAGTTGCAGCGCGCGGACATAGGCGGCGATCGCCCAGCGATCGCGCGGCGCGATCTGCGCCTTGTAGTCCGGCATCGCGCCGAAGCCGTTGGTCATGACGTCGTAGAAGTGGCCGATCGGCGCCTGACGGAGGCGGTCGATGTGGTACGACGGCGGCTGGCGATAGCCGCGCCGCACGATCATGCCGTCGCCGAGCCCCGCCGCGCCGTGGCACGGCCGGCAATAGATGTTGAAGCGGTCCTGGCCGCGATCCAGCACGTCGGCGGTCAGCGGGAAGGGCAGCGCATCGACGTCCGCCGCGCCGTTCTTGCCGGTGAAGAACGTCACGTCGTCTTCGAGTGTGCCGCGCGCGACGGTGTCCTCGACGAGCGGCCGCGCGCTCGAGCCGTTCTTGAAGAACACGCTCTCACGCAGCGGAATCGCCTTGGGCGAGTTCTGCATGTCCTGGCGACAGCCCGCGGCTGCGATCAGGAGACAGAAGGCAGCCGTCAGCAGACAGAATTTACGGCTCAACTTCGCTGACCTCCGTCGCATGGAGCCCCTTCAGGAAGTCCGCGGTCGCCGTGCGATCGAACTTCGGATCCTCCGACTCGACGAGCAGGAAGAACTTGTCGCGCGAGGCGTGCTCGAAGCGCTCGACGTTGAACGCCGGGTGGTACGGCTGCGGCAGCCCGTTGAGCGCGATCATCCCGATCACGCCGGCGATGGCGGCGAAGAGAATCGTCAGCTCGAAGGTCACCGGCACGAACTGCGGCCAGCTGTTGAGCGGCTTGCCAGCGATGTTCACCGGGTAGGCAATCTCGTGCACCCACTCCTGCAGGCCGATGCCGGTCAGCAGGCCCGTGATACCGCCGGCCAGCACGATCGGCGACAGTCGGCGATCGTGGTGACCGATGGCCTCCCACGCCTCTTCAATCGGGTACGGCGTGAAGGTGTCGAGCTTGCGGTAGCCGGCGGCGTAGACGCGCCTGGCGGCCTCGACCAGCGACTTCGGATCGTCGAACTCGGCCATCAGGCCGTAAATGGCCGGCGGCAGGGTGCGTGCCGTGTCCATCAGTGTGCCTCCGAGCCGTTCATCTTCGCCGCCGGCGCCATCGTCCGTACCTCGAAGATCGAGATCATCGGCAGGAAGCGGATGAACAGGAAGAAGAACGTGATGAACATGCCGAGCGTGCCGGTAAACACCATCCAGTCCCAGATCGTGCCGTGATACATACCCCAGGACGAGGGGAGAAAATCGCGGTGCAGACTGGTGACGACGATGACGAAGCGCTCCAGCCACATGCCGACGTTGACCACCATCGCGACCAGGAACAGACCCAGCGTGCTCGTGCGCACCCGTTTGATCCACAGCCACTGCGGCGTGAGGATGTTGCAGAAGATGAGCGTCCAGTACATGTACCAGTACGGGCCGAACATCCGGTTCAGGATCATGAAGCCTTCGTACTTGTTGCCGCTGTACCAGCCGAAGAACGCCTCCGACATGTAGCCGTAGGCGACGATCAGCCCGGTCACCAGCGTGACCTTCCCCATGTTCTCGAGGTGGCGCATGGTGATGAAGTCTTCCAGACCGTAGACCTTGCGCAGCGGAATCGCCAGCGTCAGCACCATCGCGAAGCCGGCGTAGATCGCGCCTGCGACGAAGTAGGGCGGGAAGATCGTGGCGTGCCAGCCGGGGACGATGCCGATCGCGAAGTCGAAGCTGACGACCGTGTGCACTGAGAGGACGAGCGGTGTCGACAGGCCGGCGAGCAGCAGGTAGACGTGCTCGTAGCGCTGCCAGTGGCGCGCCGAGCCGCGCCAGCCGAGCGCAAGCATCCCGTAGGCGCGCTTGACCCAGATGTTACGGGCCTTGTCGCGCAGCGTCGCGATGTCGGGAATGAGCCCGACGTACCAGTACATCAGCGACACGGTGAAGTAGGTCGAGACCGCGAATACGTCCCAGATGAGCGGGCTTCTGAACTGCGGCCAGAGCCCCATGCTGTTCGGATAGGGGAACAGCCAGTAGGCGGCCAACCACGGGCGGCCGGTATGGATCAGCGGGAAGAGGCCGGCGCACATGACCGCGAAGATGGTCATGCCTTCGGCGAAGCGGTTGATCGACGTGCGCCAACCCTGCTTCAGCAGGAGGAGAATGGCGGAAATCAAGGTCCCCGCATGGCCGATGCCGATCCACCAGACGAAATTGATGATCGCGAAGCCCCAGCCGACGGGAATGTTGACGCCCCAGATCCCGACGCCCTTCAGCAGCAGATAGGTGATCGCCATCCCCATCATGCCCATCAGCATCAGACCGACGGAGACCACCACGAACCAGCTGATCGGCTGATGGGTGGTGAGGACGACGCCGCCGATCTTGTCGCTGATCGATGTGAACGTGTGGCCGGGCTCGATGAGCGGCGCGGGCTCGTAGGTGGACGGCTTCGGATTTATCATCGTTCAACCGAGGGGCTTCGCCACCCGGACTCCCCTACACGCGCATTCGTTCGCCGCGTCGCCGGCGCACTCCATTCGCGTGGCTCGCTGCGCTGCGGTCGCTCGCGCCAGGCTTGGTCAATCGTCATCGTCACGCCAGTTCGGGATTCGGGTTGCGCACTGCCGCCATGTAGGTGGTGCGCGGACGGGTATTGAGCTCGGCGAGCAGCCCGTAGGTGCGTTCGCGCGCCTTCAACTTCGTCACCCGTGCGTTGGGATCGTTGAGGTCGCCGAATACGATGGCGTCGGCCGGACAGGCGGCGGCGCAGGCCGGCACGACCTCGCCGTCGGCGACGCGGCGGTCGGCGCGCTCGGCGTCGATCTTCGCGTAGTTGATCCGCTGCACGCAGTAGGTGCACTTCTCCATGACGCCGCGGCTGCGGACGGTGACGTCGGGGTTGCGCAGCGGCTCCCAGTTCGGCGTCTCCCAGTCCTGGTACAGCAGGAAGTTGAAGCGCCGCACCTTGTAGGGGCAGTTGTTCGAGCAGTAGCGCGTGCCGACGCAGCGGTTGTAGACCATGTCGTTCAGGCCTTCGGCGCTGTGCGTCGTCGCGCCGACCGGGCAGACGAGCTCGCACGGCGCGTTCTCGCACTGTTGGCAGGGCACCGGCTGGTGGTACGTCCTGATCGAGTTGCCGTCCTCGGGGTGCCCCTCGAAGTAGTGGTCGACGCGGATCCACTGCATCTCGCGCCCCTTCTGGACCTGCTCCTTGCCGACGACCGGGATGTTGTTTTCGGACTGGCAGGCGATGGTGCAGGTGCCGCAGCCGGTGCAGGACGTCAGGTCGATCTGCATCCCCCACTTGTAATGCTGCGAGTAGTCCCACTCGGGGATCATCGTCAGCGTTTTGGGCGGGGTCTCACCCTGTTTGGCGATGACTTCCGGGTCCTTGCGGTACTCCTCGACGTCGGCCACGCGCACCGGCGCGCGGTCCTCCATCATCTGGTGTTCCTGCGTGCGCGCCAGCAGGTAGCGGCCGGCCTTGGCGATCTCGAGGCCGTCGCCGAAGTAGAGCGCGTCGGACGTGCGCAGCTTGTAGACGTCGAAGTCGAGCGCCGTCTTGTCGGCGGCCGTACCGACCCGGCCCGTCACCTGGCGTCCGTAGCCGTAGAACACGGTGACGGACTGCTCGGGATGGCCGGGGACGATCGCCACCGGCAGCTTCGCGGTGTTGCCCCGGTAGCGCAGATCGATCAGGTCGCCGTCGGCGAGCCCCTTGGCCTTTGCGAGGTTCTGGCTGATCCACGCGGTGGGATCCCAGGTGACCTTCGTCAGCGGCTTGGGCAGCTCCTGCAGCCAGCCGTTATTGGCGAAGCGGCCGTCCCAAATCGTCGGGTCCGGCCGGAAGATGATCTCGAGTTCGCCTCCGGCGGCGGCCGAGGGTTGAGCGCTGGCTGCCGCAGCGGGAGTGGGAGCGGAGGCTGGCGAGTGGCCGGCCGTGCCGGTGACGAACCCGTCATGCAGCACGTGCTTCCACATGCTCTCGGCGCTCTTGAACGGAGCGCCGGTGGGATCGGTGACCTTCCAGCCGCCGACGCTGCCGGCGTTGGCGCGCGTCCAGTAGTCCTTGACGAGGTCGTGCGCCGACTTGCCGGCCTGCGCGTCGATGAAGAGCGTGAGCACCTCGGTGATCGTCTTGCCGTCGTAGAGCGGCGCGATCAGCGGCTGCAGCACCGTGACGGTGCCGTCGAACGCGCGGGCGTCGCTCCAGCTCTCGAGCGGGTGCGCTTCGGGGATGTTCCACTGCGTGACGAACGCCGTCTCGTCGGGAAACATCGACAGCGTAACCGTGGTCTGCACCTTCTTCAGCTTCTCGGCGAACTGCAGATCCGCCGGCGCGGTGAAGACCGGATTGGCACCGAGAATGAGGAGCAGATCGACCTGGCCGGCGTCCATCGCCTGCGCCAGCTCGCGGATCGACGCGGCATGATCGCCCGGGTTGATCTCGACGCCGGCGCCGTAGGTGACCGTCGTGCCGACGTTGCCGAGCGCCTCGTTCATCTGGCGCGCCAGTTGATGCACGGCGGCCGGCTGGAAGTCGCCGGCGACCACCACCGACCGTCCGCGGTGCGCCTGCAGATCCTTGGCGACGGCGGGGATGAACTTCTGCGCCAGCGCGTTCGACAGCGTCCCGCTCAGCGAGCCCGTCGAGAGCGCCTGCGCGGCCGCGGCAACCTCCGACGCCTTCAGCGTGAGCCGGTGGTCCGCTTTCGCGCCCGTCAGCGTCGGCGAGCTCTCGATCGCGTAGAGCCGGTTCATCGACTTCAGCGGGGCGCCGGCCTCGCCCTTTTCCGCGTCGATGCCGTCGCGGCGGCGTGTCGCGAAATCGCGCGCATACTTGAGCGACGCCGGGCCGCAGGCGAACAGATCCGCGTCGAGCGTGACGATCACGTCCGCCTTGGAGAAGTCGTAGATCGCGGGAGCGGCGCCGGCGGCCTTCGCTGCCGGATCCCACTGGTGCCACCTGGCCTGCGGGTACGCCTGCTGGATGAGCGACACCTGCTCGGCGACGGTCGGCGACGTCAGGGTTTCGGTGAGGAACCGGAGTCCAGCCCCCTGCTTGCCCTTCTGGGTCGTGAGCGCGCCCTTGACGGCGGTCGTGGCGTCGCCCCAGGTGCGGAACGCCGACCGGTCGCGGACCGACTGCAGACGATCGGGATCGTAGAGGGTCAGAATCGCGGCCTGCGCGAAGATGTCGGAGCCGCCAGCGCTGGCCGGATGTTGCGGATTGCCTTCGACTTTGGTCGGATGACCCTCGTGGCTTTCAACCAGCACCGGCGTCGCCACCCCGCCAAACGGGACAGCCGTCGCGAAGAAGAGCGGACGGCCCGGCACCATGTCTTCCGGCTGCTTGACGTAGGGGACGATCTTTTCGAGCGGCTGCTTGACGCACCCGGAGACGCCGGCCAGCGCCAGGGAGGCGCTCATCAGCTTCAGGAAGTCGCGCCGTCCCTTGGGATCGTTGAACTGCGACGCCTGCTCGGGGAATTCGCGGTGCAGGTACTCGCGGAACTGCGGCGTGTCGGCGAGTTCGCCGAGGCTTCGCCAGAACAGGCGGCCGTTGGCGCCCGCCAGACGCGATCGAATTGCCGAAAACTCCATACTCACCTGTGGCACGTCGAGCAGCTCGTCAGCAGCATGACGTCCTGGATCTTGTATTCCTTCATCAGCCGCGGGCCCAGATCCGGATCATTTGCGGGCGGCTCCCAGGCCATGTTCGTAATCTGATCGCGCGGCCGGAGGTTCGGTGCGGGATTGCGATGGCAGGTGATGCACCAGCTCATCTGCAGGCTGTTCTGCTGCAGCATCAGCGGCATCCGGTCGACGCGGCCGTGGCAGGTCGCGCAGCCGACGCCCTTGGCCACGTGGATGCTGTGATTGAAGTACACGAAGTCGGGCAGGTCGTGGACCCGCGTCCACTGCAGCGGCGTGTTGTCGCGGAAACTGGCGCGGACGGGCTCCAGGATCGACGCGTTCGTCCAGATCTGCGAGTGACAGTTCATGCACGTCTTCGTCGGGGGGATGTTCGCGAACGGCGACTCCTCGACGGTCGTATGGCAATAGCGGCAGTCGATGCCCATTGCCCCCGCGTGATGCGCGTGACTGAACTGCACCGGTTGATCGACGGTCACGCCCTGTCCCGTGACGTATCCGGACCAGGAAAGGGAAACGACCGCCCATCCCAGGAAGGACACGAGCACCAGGGCCAGGACGATGCTGGTCTTGGACCAGACGTTGAGGCTGCGATGGAAAATCTGACTCATCGTTTCGGCGTCCGTGCGGCGGTCGTCAAAGCAAGCAGACTATATCGAAGGCGCTGAGCCTTTGCGAACGCGGACGGTGTGCGGCGCGGCATCTATAATGTGAAAAATTTCACAAGGTTGTCAAACCCGTAGAATCGCCGCGTGCCGCAGCCTCCCGCAATCCGACTGGCCGACGTCAGCAAACGCTTCAACGGCGTCGCCGCCGTCGACGGCCTCACCCTCGAGGTGCCGCCGGGATCGATCTACGGCTTCATCGGCCCCAACGGCTCCGGCAAGACCACCACGCTGCGGATGATCATGCGCATCCTGCTGCCCGACAGCGGCCGCATCGAGGTGCTCGGATCGTCCGACACCCGCTCGGCCCGCGACCGCGTCAGTTATCTCCCGGAGGAGCGCGGCCTCTACAAGAAAATGACGGTCCGCCGCCTGCTCCGCTACTACGGCCAGCTCAAGGGCCGCCGCGTCGCCGAGCTCGATCCGGTGATCGACGACTGGACGACGCGTCTCGGGATGCAGGGCTGGGGCGACCGCAAGATCGAAGCGCTGTCCAAAGGCATGTCGCAGAAGGTGCAGTTCGTCGGCGCCGTCGTCTCGCAACCTGACCTGCTGATTCTCGACGAGCCGTTCTCGGGGCTCGATCCGGTCAACGCCGAATCGCTCAAGGACGCCGTGCTCGAAATCCGCCGCCGCGGCACCACCGTCGTCTTCAGCACCCACGACATGGCGACCGCGGAACGGATGTGCGACCGCATCTTCATGATCTTCCGCGGCCGCAAGGTGCTCGACGGCACGCTCGAGGAAATCCAGGCGCAGTACGGCTTCGACACCGTCCGCCTCCGCACCGCCGGCGGCGCCGCGGCGCTGGCCGGCCTGGGCAGCGTCCAGTCGGTCAACGACTACGGTCAGCTCCAGGAAGTCCGCCTCTCCGCCGATCCGCAGTCGTTCCTGCAGGAGCTGGCGGCGCGGACCACGGTCTATCACTTCGAAATCGCCCGGCCGTCGCTGCACGACATCTTCGTGCGTATCGCGGCACCGGCCGAGGCCATGGCGGCGCCCTCGTCCGCCCTTGAGCGTGCATGACCAACAAGTCGCTGATCATCGCCATCTCGGAGTTCACCACCCTCGTCCGTTCGAAGGCGTTCATCGTCGGGCTGCTGATGATGCCGGTGTTCTCGCTCGTCGCGGTCGGCGTGCAGAAGTTCACGCGCGACGCGACCGACCTCCACGATCGGCGATTCGCCGTGGTCGATCGCAGCGGCGTCCTCTACGGGCCGATCAAGGCGGCGGCGGACGAATGGAACGCGGCCGCCCGCGCCCGCGGCACGCAGACGGCGCCGCTCTTCCTGCCCGAGGCAGCGACATTCGAGGACGACGACGCGCAGGCGCGCGCCGCCCTGTCGGATCGCGTGCGCCGCGACGAGATCTACGCCTTCGTCGAGATTCCCGCCGGGGTGCAGGCGCCCGAGTCGAACGCGGAGATCCGCTACTACTCCAATCACCCTGCCTATCGCGCGCTGCCAGGCTGGATCGCCACCATCATCAACCGCGAGATCGTCAACCGCCGCTTCCGCGCCGCCGCCGTCGATCGCGCGCTGGTGGCGAGGCTGACCAGGCGCGTCGACCTCGCCGAGCTGGGCCTGGTCGAACGCGACACCCGCGGCGCGGTCAAGGCGGCGGCGCCCATCGACAAGGTCCGGACGCTGGCCATTCCCGTCGCGATGATGATGATCGTGCTCTTCTCGGTGATGTCTGGGGCGCCGCAGCTCCTCAACAGCGTCATCGAGGAGAAGATGAGCCGGATCAGCGAAGTGCTGATCGGATCGGTGACGCCGTACGAGCTGATGATGGGCAAGCTGGCCGGCTGCATCGCGGTGTCGCTGGTGCTCGCCTCGGTCTACATCGTCGCCGGCACCGGCGCCGCCCGCCATTTCGGCTACGGCGACGCCATCCACGGCACCGACATCGCCTGGCTGTTCCTGTTCCTGCTGCTGGCGTCGTTCATGTTCGGCTCGGTGTTCATCACCATCGGCGCCGCCTGCTCGGATCTGAAGGACGCGCAGGGGATGATGCCGCCGGCGATGCTGGTGTTGATGCTGCCGTGGCTCACCTGGTTCGCCGTGCTGAACGCGCCCGACAGCCCGATCGCGATCGGCCTCTCGCTGCTGCCGACCGCGACGCCGTTCCTGATGCTGCTGCGCATCATGCTGCCACCGGGCCCGCCGCTCTGGCAGATCGGGCTGTCGGTCGGCCTGACGGCGGCGGCGACGATCGCGATGGTCTACGCCGCCGGCAAGATCTTCCGCACCGGTCTGCTGATGCAGGGCAAGGGGGCGTCGTTCGCCGAGATGTGGCGCTGGGTGCGGACCGACTGACGCCGGCGGCCGCGTCCCTACATCGGCCGGTGCGTCATCGTCGCGTCGAGCATGCGGTGCATCGCCGGCGGACGGACGATGAGGAACACCTGGCCCGACCACGGATGCGCGGTGTAGAAGGGCGTGAGCGGCGGCGGCACGCCGTAGCCGGTGAGCTGGCCGCCGGCTTCGGCAACCCATCCGCGCGGGCGCCAGAGCGTTTTCGTGGCGCCGAGCGTGACGGCGCCGACCGCCGAGATCCCGCCAGGCAGGACGACGTGCGCGCGCAGGTTCTTACGGCCAAGGCCGGCTGTATGGACGCCACTGCGCAGGACGTCGTCTTCGACATCCGTCGATTCGGCGCGGCCGTAGATCGATCCGCTCGTGCCGAACTCGTGGGTGGCTTCGCCGAGGAACGCGTCGTACTTGCCGCCGAGTTTCTTGTTGCGGCCCCACGCGAACGTCGCCGACGTCCATCGCGCGCCCGGCGATGACTTCCAGGACAGCGACGCCGTTGTCCGCTTGACGTCTCCTTCCTCGATGCGTTCGGGCTCCGTCAGGTAGCCGTAAGACACCTGTGCGCTCCATTGGGGCGACGGCCGCAACCAGCCGCGGACCGACCACGAGTTGAGCGGCCCGGGATCCATCAGGTCCCACCGGTTCTCGTCGGGCTCGACGGCGTTGAAGAGCGAGTACTCGCCCTGGAACCATCCCTTCTCGAGCGCGCCGGTGAGCACGCCCATCGCGATGTGCGTCGAGTCGAGCGTGTGATGGCCGAGCGGAGACATCGGATTCTCGACCGCCGAGGAGCGGTGCATGAAGGCCACCGGCCCGAGCGCCGGCTCGCCGACCGGCGCGCCGGCCAGCGTCAGCGTCGTGCCCAGGAGAAACGGCGTCCGCCAGATCGCGGCTGCCTGCATGAGAAAGTCGTGCGGATGCTGATGGTCGATCAGCGCGTTACCCTGATATGTCTCGCCGACCTGGAAGATGTGGCTGTAGCCCTGCGCGCCGACGGTCGCCGGATCGAGGCTCAGCATGAGCGAGAAGGTGAACGTCCCGCGCGCGATCGGGCGCTCGAACATGCCCATCCACCAATTCGGCGCCTTCAGTTCGCGCTCGCCGCGCGACGACCCCTGGTCGTTGAACATCACCCAGACGACGCCGTCCTGCATGAAGGTCCAGCCGCGGTCGCCGCTCGCGTCGTGGTCGTGATCCTGGGCGCGCGCGCCGGCGGCAATCGACAGCAGCGCGGCGACGACGAATGCCGCGACCCTCACCGCCGTCCTGTCGCGATCGCTGCGGCCGCGTGGATCGCACGAAGCCGCCGCCGGAACCATGGCACGATGATGCCATGTACGACGTCGTCATTGTGGGCGCCGGACCGGCGGGCCTGAGCGCGGCGTTGATCCTGGGGCGCGCGAGGCGGCGCGTGCTGATCTGTGACAGCGGGCATCCACGCAACGCCGCGTCGCGCGCCATGCACGGCTACCTCTCGCGCGATGGGATGCCGCCGCGCGAGTTCCTGGCGGCGTCGCGCGAGGAGCTCTGCCGATACGACTCCGTGGAGCTTCGCGACATCGAAGTGCGCAGCGCCGAGTGCCGTGCCGGCACGCACTTTCACGTCACGCTCGCCGATGGCAGCGAGCACACCTCGCGAAAGCTGCTGATTGCGACGGGAGTGGTGGACAATCTGCCCGCCATTCCGGGATTTCGCGAGTGGTACGGCGCCGGCGTGTTTCATTGCCCGTACTGCGACGGCTGGGAAGTGCGCGACCGGCCGCTGGTGATCTATGGCCGGGGGGCGCGCGGGCTCGGCCTCTCGTTGGAGCTGACCGGCTGGAGCCGCGATCTCGTCCTGTGCACCGATGGCCCGAGTGAGATCGACGGCGACGACCTGGCGCGGCTCGCGCGTCAGCGCATCGCCGTGCGCGAGGACCGCGTCGCGCGGCTCGAGGGGACGGAGCGTCTCGAAGGGATCGTCTTTGCGTCGGGCGAGACGCTGCCCTGCGACGCGCTCTTTTTCACGACCGGCCAGACGCAGCAGTCGGCGCTCGCGCTCGGGCTCGGCTGCAAGTTCAACGAGAAGGGCACCGTACTCACCGGCAAGTACGAATCGACGCACCTGTCCGGCCTGTACGTGGCCGGCGACGCGTCGCGCGCCGTGCAATGGGTCGTCGTGGCCGCGGCGGAGGGGGCGGAGGCCGCTTTTGCCATCAACACCGACCTGCTCAGGGCAGACCTCGCGTGATTGGACTGGTAGTCGGCCCCCGATTTTCCGAGTTCCGTCCCAGATTGGACTTGAAACAACCGCCGTCCAGGTGAGAATTGGACCTTCTCGGCTGGACCGTCCATCTCCATAGTGGACGGGTCACGACGGAGGTCGTCTTTCATGCTGTCGATCGAGCATCGGTTCGTCCGAACGGAGCGGCCCCTCTACAGCCATCTCGTGTCGCTGCTCCAGGAAGCCATCGCCAAGGGCGATCTCCCATCGGGCGCGCGCGTCCCTCCGGAGCGGACGCTCGCCCAGCGACTCAAGATCAGTCGGACGACGGTCGTGAGCGCGTATCGCGAGCTGGAATCGCGCGGCCTGCTGCGCGGCTACGTCGGCCGCGGCACTTTCGTGTGCGCCGCGCCTGAGCCCGAGGGGACCCCCTTTGCTTGGCGCGGCAAGATTGCGGCGGCGGCCCTGCGCTCCAGCGATTCGACGCTGCGTGACCTCGTACGGCATTCGTCGGATGCGCGGCTGCTCTCGCTCGCCGCCGGAGAGCCGGCGCTCGACATCTTTCCGAACGAGGCCTTCCTCGAGGCCACCCGCCACGCGCTCGCCAGCCAGCCGTCGGTCGTGTGGGGCCATGGGCCGACCGAAGGCCAGCCGGCGCTGAAGAACGCGATTGCGGACCGGTATCACGTCCCGCGCGAGAGCGTGCTGGTCCTGTCGGGAGCGCAGCAGGGGATGGATCTGCTGGCGCGCTGCCTGATCGATCCCGGTGACGCCGTCATCATGGACCGTCCGGGTTATCTCGGCGCGATCCAGTCGTTCCGCGCCGCCGGCGCAAAATTGATCGGCTGGGACATCCTGCGCGGCGATACCGACGAACTCGAGGATCTCCTGGTCCGCTATCGTCCGAAGCTGATTTACACGAACCCGACGTTCCACAATCCGACCGGCACGACGCTGCCGATCCGCACCCGGCGCGAGGTCATCTCGCTCGCGCAGCGCTATCGCGTGCCGATCGTCGAGGACGCCACCTACCGCGATCTGTACTTCACCGACGCGCCGCCGTCGTCGCTCCGCGAGCTGGACGAGCACAACCTCGTCATCTACCTGAACAGCTTCTCGAAGGTGATGGCTCCCGGACTGCGCCTCGGCTGGATCGCCGCGGCCCCGTCGATCGTCGATCAGATCGCGATCATCAAGCAGCGGCTCGATCCGCACACGCCCAATCTCGTCCAGCTCGCGATCGCGCGGCTGATGCGGCAGGGCACGTTCGACGACCATCTCAAGACCATCCGGACAGTACACGCCAAGCGCTGCACGCAGATGATCGCGGCATTGCAGCGGCACCTGCCGCCCGGCGCGATCCGCTTCGCGCGGCCGGCCGGCGGGCTCTACCTCTGGTGCCGCCTCGGCGCCGGCTTGAGCGCCACCATGCTGCATGAGCGGGCCCTCGCCAGCGGCGTGACGTTCGTGCCGGGGCCCGCGTTCTATCCCGACCCGGCGGGCGACTCCGAGCTGCGGCTCTGTTTCACGAGCGTGCTGCCGTCGACGATGGACGAGAGCGTGCGGCGGCTGGCGCGCTGCATTGGGGACCTGCGCCTGAGCGCCTGAGAGACTTGCGCTTGCCATTCATCGCAATGGTTCACTAGTCCGGCGTCGACCGCAGGATTGTGCGGTCGTTCTTCGCGGCCCCTGGACGCGTCGTCATGTAGCGCTCCGACGACAGCACGAGCTGATCGACGTAGACGCCGTCCTCGCGCGTCTGGAAGCGCACGTGCTGCATGCCTCCCGTCGGGAAGCGTAGCGTCAAGGTGCCGATCGCATCCGGCGTCCCCCACGCCTCGTCGCGCCAGCCCCAGCCCGACACGCCGCACCCCGAACACTCCTCGAGATTGACGGCGATGCCCGTCGCCGATCCTGGTTCGTACGCCTTTCCGTCTGCGTCAACCGCGCCGGTGAACTGCAGCCACACCGAATCGTTCGACCAGGAATCGCCGTCGGCTTTCAGGCGCACCCAGAGCTTGTAGGTCTGCGTCGGATCGGCCACGAACTCGACGTCGACGTAACTGCCGGGCGACGACGACGGCGCCGCCACCTTGGGCATCCCGTCGTTGCGATCGTGTACCGCGACGCCGCCCGCCGCGGTCGTGTCGTTGACGATCGACCACTTGTCGCCGACAGCGTTGAAGATCTGGTTGCCGAGGTCGAACACCAGCTCTTTCTCCGGCAGGATAGTGATCGTGATCGAATCGCGAGCCGTGCCGCCACGTCCGTCGTTGGCTTCGACGGTATAGGTATAGCTGCCAGGCGCGACCGCCGGCATGATGAAGTAGTTATCGAGGCGCGTGTCCGCGAGGAGATTCCCCTCGGCATCGAACCACTTGTAGGTCAGCCGGTGCAGATCGGGATCGGACCCTTGCGCGTCGAGCTCGTTCTCCTCGCCATCCCCGAACTGGTATCGATACTGGATGGAGTAGTCCGCCGGCAGCGCGACCGTCGGCGGCGTGTTCGTGTCGCGACGCTGGTTCAACAGGATCTGTACCGAGCCGTCCTCTTCCTGCGCGACGACGTCCGGCAGCCCGTCCTTGTTGAAATCGAGCACCTGCAGACCCGGCGCGTAATAGTCGAACGCCTGCGGCTGCCCGAACGTGCCGTCGCCCCGGCCCGGGACGACGTGCCCGCTCTCGGTCAGCAGGTCGAGATTGCCGTCCAGCGTGATGTCCGCGAGATGAGGCGAGAACGTGTATTGGTCGCCGGTCACGACCGTCCGGGGAACACCGAAACCGGATACCCCGCCCGCGAGGATCAGCGTGCTGCGGGCCGCCGCGTCGGACACGGTTGGATATCCCGAAACGACGAGGTCGGGCCAACCGTCGTGATCCACGTCGCCGAGATCGCCGCCGTTCACGAACTGCAATCCGTCGAGCGCCACGACTCTCGGCGCGGTAGGGAACCCCCCTCGACCGTCGTTCAGCCAGGTCAGTACCTGCGCGCTGACGCCGTTGGCAGCCGAGGTGAACGACAGCACGTCGACGCTGCCGTCGCGATTGACGTCGCCGATCACCAGCTCCGCGTATGTGGTCGAAAAGTGAATCGCCGCGCCAGGAGTGAACGACCCATCGCCGCCGCCGAGGAAGATCTGGATCGTCAGCGGCTGTCCGCCATTGGTCGGCTGACCGATGATGGCCGCGTCGAGCCGGCCGTCGCCATTGAAGTCGGCGAGCCGCATGTCGTACGCGACGAGCGACGTCTGCGTGGTCTTGCGGCGGGGGAACTGACCGTTGCCCGCACCCAGGTATACCTCGATGCGCGTCCGATCGGTCTCCGCGCTTCCGCGATCGAGGAGGACGATGTCGGGGTAGCCGTCAGCGTCGAGTCGAGCCGCGTGGATCGCCAGCGGCACCGAGGACTGCGTCGGGACGGAGGTGCTTGTCCCATCGCCGAGCAACACGACGGCCCCGCCGTGCGCGCCCACGGTGACCCCGTCGTATCTGCCATCGAGATCGAAGTCGGCCACGTCGGAGCTGTCAGGGCTGCCGTAGAGGCTGTCGGCCGCGCCGACGACGGTCCGGCTGAAGGCGTACGCGGACTTCGTGAACGTGGTGGTGTTGGTCAGCACGCTTGCCGTCGCCGCATACTCGTTACCGCTGATCAGATCCAGCCGTCCATCGTTGTTGAGGTCGGCGACGGCCACCGCGCGGCTGCCCGCGCCGGCGGCGAACCCGTAGGCCGGACCGAAGGTGCCGTCGCCGTGGCCGGGCAGTACATCGATCGTGCTCGAGCCGCGGTTGCCGACGACGATGTCGACCGCGCCGTCGCGGTCCAGATCCATCGCCGCGATGCTGCGCGTCGAGCCGCCGCCACTCGGGTACACCAACGTTTCGGTGAACCCGCGGCCGTTGAGGTAAATCGTGATGTCACCTGTGCCCGTGGCGGCAGCGGCCACATCCGGACGCCCGTCGCGGTTGAAATCCCCGGTGACGACGACGTTCTGCTGCGAGGGGACATTGAGGTCCTGACGGGTGAACGTGCCGGCGCCCGGCGTCTGGTACAGGATGGTCAGTCCGGCGCTGCCTGACGAGGCCACGACGAGATCGGGCCAGCCGTCCATGTTGAAGTCCGCGATCGCGACCCCCTGCGGGTTGATCCCCACCGTGCCGGGCCCGGCGCGCATCGCGAAGGCGCCCTGCCCGTCACCGTACAGGACGGCGACGCCCTGATTGGCGTAGAGCGTGTAGACGATGTCGGGGTTGCCGTCCTTGTCGATGTCGCCGACGGCGATGCCGCGCGGGTTGAACGCCGCACCGATCTGCAGAGGGGGACGAAAGCTCCCTCCTGGCAGCCCGAAGAGGACGTCGATCTCGTTGGCATCCGGGTTGGCGACGACGAGGTCGGGAACGCCGTCCTTGTTCAGGTCGGCGCTGGCGATGTCGAACGGTCCGCCGGCGATCGGAATGAACGACGCCGCGTAGCCGCCGGCCGCGCCGCGATTGATGAGGACCGACACGCCGCTCGGATCATGGTTGGCGGTTGCGATGTCGAGCCAGCCGTCTCGGTTGAGGTCGGCGACGGTGATGCCGCGCGCGCCCGCCGACGACGCAGCGTCGTTGCGCTCGGTCGTAATGATCTGCGCGGCACTGGGCAATGCCGTCGCCATAGCGAGCAGAAAAATGCCGAGACTGCGTAAGGGGATCATTGTTAAGGGTCCTTCCGGGGCCAGGGGTGGGGACGTACCTGAGGTTGCGCATCGCGCGACGGCCCGGCTGCAATCCCATCGCCATCACTCGAGCGAGGCGATCTCGGCTGTTGGGAAGAGACGAGTTCCGCTTTGATACGACCGGGCGCCGGCTTTGTACTGTTCCGAGGATCAGCGTTCGGCGCGCAGCCAGGCGGCGAACGCGTCGGGGGACGTGACGGTGATGATGGCGCGCATGCGGTAGTGACCCAGTCCGCACAGTTGCGAGCAGGCGATGTCGAAGGTGCCGGCAAGCGTTGGCGTGAACCATACCGGTACGCCGATCCCAGGAATCGCATCCTGCTTCACGCGCATCGCCGGCACGCCGAAGCTGTGGATGACGTCCCGCGCCGAGAGCTGCACGATCACCGGTCGGCCCAGCGGCAGGTGCATCTCGTTCACGCTCACCACGTCGTCGGCCGCGTGCGGAGACGAGCGGTCGAGACCGGCGGGGTTGTCGGGCGCGATCAGTGACGGATCGGTGCGGCCGAACTCGCCGTCGGGCCCGGCATAGTGAAACGTCCACGAGAACTGCTGAGCCGTGACGCGGACCGGCAGTGCGTCGGTTGGGGCGGGGCCGACCCGCGACGCCCACGCCGGGATCGAGAACGCCGCGAGCAGGACGACCTCGGCGATCGCGACGCCCGCTTCGGTCCACGAGGACCAATGCCCCCGCGCGCCAAGGTAGTCGGCCGCCGGCTGGCGCTTCCGGCGGAAGCGGACGAGCACGTAGACGAAATATGCACTCCAGCCCAGGAACGTGACCGCCATGAGCACGTGGACCAGCGTCGTGATGCGATCGAGCCCGACGGCCTGCGCCGATGCCTGGACGGGAAGCCCCAGCACTTCAGCCGCGCCCGCGCGAGAAGAGAGGGTTGTCCCGGTTGGCCGCCGTAGACACGAGCGGGCTGTCTTCTTTTCTGGCGAGGCGGAGGAAAAAAGCGGCGAACGCGGCGAGCACGCCGCAGGTGACGGCGACCATGACCAGCACGCCGATCCGCGCTGACGTCAGGAGCGGGCCGTCGGCCGCGCCGAAGCACACCGTGCAGGCGACGAGAAGATCAGACCACATACAGCAGCACCAGCAACACCAGCCAGACGATGTCCACGAACGTCCAGTAGCGCGTCAGCGCGCGAAGACGATTGATCGTCGGCCCCCGATCCGGGACGGCGCCGCCGCGCAGCACGATCCACACCGTCGCGGCGATGCCGCCCAAGACGTGCAGGACGTGCACACCCGTCAGCAGGAAGAACGTCGCCATCAGCGTGCTCGACGCCGGGCTGTGGCCGGCGCGGAACAGTTCCTGATACTCGAGGGCCTTCCACGCGCAGAACGACAGCGCCAATATCACCGCCAGCGCAAGCGACAGCCGGTAGCGATCCAGCCGCCTGACCGTCGTGGCTGTCAGGGCGGTCCCCGCCAACAAGGGAATCGTCGCCGCGATTGCTCCGGCCAGATGATCCCGCAGCGGCAGCCATGGCGACGGCGCTCCCGCGCGAAGCGTGAAGTACGCGGAGAACAATCCCCCGAAGAGCATGACCTCCGAGGCGATGAACAGCCACATTCCGAGCTGGACGTTGTTCACCCCGGTGTCCGGGCGACGTTCGACGGTGTAGGGGATGGCGTTCATTCAGCAGCGTTCTGCGGCAGGAAGTCGCGCGCCGCGCCTGGCACCGAGTATTCGTACGCCCCACGGTACACGGTCGGCGTCGTCACGAAGTTGTCGTGCGGAGGTGGCGTCGCCGTGGCCCACTCGAGCGTCGTCGCCTCCCACGGATTGTCGCCGGCCGCGCGCCCCCGCCACAGGCTGACGACGAGGTTGAGGATAAAGAGCAGCTGCACGACACCGAGCGTCCATGCCGCCCAGCCCTGCATCACGTTCCACTTCTGCAGGCCGTGCGCATGGGAGTAGTTGATGCCGCCGTCGTACAGGCGGCGGTTCAGGCCTGCGAGTCCCTGGATGAACATCGGCATGAAGATCGCGTTCATGCAGACGAACGATCCCAGGAAGTGCAGGCGGCCCAGCCTGTCGTCGAGCATCCGGCCGGTGATCTTCGGGTACCAGTAATACACGCCGGCGAACAGCGCGAAGATCGTTCCGGGCGCGACGATATAGTGAAAATGGCCGACGACGTAATAGGTGTCGTGCAGGTGGATATCGCTGGCGGCGAGGCCGAGCGGCAGACCCGTGAGGCCGCCGATGCCGAACATCGGCAGAAAGGCCAGCGCGAAGAGCATCGGCGTGGTGAACCGGATCGAACCGCCCCACAGCGACATCAACAGCGACGTCAGGATGACGACCGACGGGATCGAGATGATCATCGTGGTCGTCTGGAAAAACGCGCTCATCGTCGTGCCCATCCCGGTCAGGAACATGTGGTGAGCCCACACCAGCATCGACATGAAGCCGAGGAAGACGGCCGAGTAGACCATCAGCCGGTAGCTCCAGAGCGGCTTGCGGATGTTGTTGGCGATCACCTCGGCGATGATGCCCATCGCCGGCAGGATCAGTACGTAGACCTCGGGGTGCGCGAGAAACCAGAAGAGGTGCTGCCACAGCAGGGGATTGCCCCCGCCGGAGACGGCGAGCGGCTGCTGGCCGACCAGCAGCCCGGTCGGCAGGAAGAAGCTGGTGCCGAGCACGCGATCCATCAGCTGCATCAGTCCGGCCGCTTCGAGGGGCGGGAAGGCCAGCAGCAACAGGAACGCGGTGACGAGCTGGGCCCAGATGAAGAAGGGCAGGCGCATGAAGGTCAGACCCGGCGCGCGCAGCTGCAGAATCGTCACGATCGTGTTGATCGAGCCGAGCAGCGACGACGTGATCAGGAGGAGCATCGCGAGAATCCAGATCGTCTGGCCCATCGATGCGTAGTCGGCGAGCGGCGGGTACGACGTCCAGCCGCTGTTGGGCGCGCCGCCGGGCACGAAGAAGCTCGAGAGCATCAGCACGCCGCCGGCGAGAAAGATCCAGTAGCTCGCCATGTTCAGGCGCGGAAACGCCATGTCGGATGCCCCGAGCTGCAGCGGCACGAGGTAGTTGCCGAAGCCGCCGACGCTCAATGGCACGACGCCGAGGAAAATCATGATCGTGCCGTGCATGGCGCCAAGCTGGTTGTAGAACTCGGGCAGCAGAATGCCCTGCGCAGCCGCGTGGGAGCCGAGCAGCGCACCGACGATCGGCACCGGCTGCATCGGATAGGCGAGCTGCCAGCGGAGGAGCATCATCAGGCCGAAGCCGACGAGCAGGAACACCATGCTCGTGACCGCGTACTGCAGCCCGATGATCTTGTGGTCGAGGGAGAAGACGCGGCCGCGCATCCGCCGGCTATCCGCCTCCGCGGCCGGTGTAGCCGGGCTTGGCGAGCAGCACTGGCTGATCGGCGCCGGGCGGCGGACTGACCGTGTAGCGCCACGCCTCGATCGACCAGCTGTTGGCGTCGCTCTTCAGGAGCACCAGCGTGCACCAGCCCGAGTCGTAAGGCACGGCCGGCGCCCCGCGGCCAGGCTTCGACTGCGGGGTGCGCTGCAGGCGCAGCTCCCACTTGCCGTCAGCGATCGCCGCATTGGTGCCGGGGACACAGCGAATGTCGTTGAGCTGGACGGTGTATCTCGAATTCTCGTAATCCTTCTGCGCGAACAGCTGCGCCCGGTTGGCGAGGATGACCTCCTGGCCGCGCTCGATCGAGCCGTCCGGATGGCGGATGTCGCCGTTCCTGGTGAAGAGCTCACTGAGACGCCCGGCGTCCTGCTGCGTCCACAGATAGGAAAAACGCTCGGCCACTGCGCGGATGGCGCGATCCTCGTTCGCCGTGCAGCCCGTCGGCATGCGCTCCTCGGAGCGGACAGCCGGACGCGCGGCGGACGGCGGCGCCGGCATGGCCCTGCCGTCAGGCAGCGGCGCACTGCGCACGGTCTCGATATCGGCGAGCATGCCGGCGACCAGCGCGTTGACGAGCGCCTCCCCCTTCTGCGCCGACGCGAGCGTGGCGTCGCCGAACGTGCCCGACGCGGATCGCGCGCGGCGGCCGGGATACTCGCGGGTCGCCTTTCCCAGGTCGACGACCGACGGATCGATGAACAGCATCATCGACGTCGCCGCTTCGTCGGCGTGCGCGGTGGCGATCGGCGGCTGCTTCAGCACGGCGGGCTGTTTCTCCCAGTAGTCGGGGTCGGTGTAGCCGAGCAGAATGCCGGATTCCGACAGGACCTTCGCGGCGGCCGAGAGCGGACCAAGCGCCGACGGGGCGGTGTTCAGCACGTAGAAGCGGCGCGGGCCGGCCCGCGCCAGACTGCGGACCACGTCGACGGTGAGGTCGCGCGCAGTCGTGGCGCTCAACGACGTCGATCCGGGGTAGTCCTCGTAGGCCGGGAAGAAATGATAGTTGAGCGGGGGCGCCACGACAACGGCGCTCGCCGCCGTCACCCGGCCTGCAAGATAGCCGGCGAGTCGGGCGTCGCTGTCGAGCTTCAGGTGCGCCCCCTGTTCGATCGCGCCCGCGCCGAGCGGGATGACGACGACCGCCGAAGCGGTCAGCCAGGGTTCGGCGTCCGGCCACGCCAGCTCGGAGAGGGCCACCCCCTTGCGTGCGGACGTCTGGCCGTGCGGCGCCGACGCCGCAGCCACGAGGAGCGCGCCGAGGGCCGCTATCGCCAGCTTCATCGTTTCCCTCCGACCCCTTCAGACGTCGAATCGCCTCGGGTGGCTGCGCGAATGTACACTCAAACGCGCTGATTCATGTCCGACTGGAACGCCGATCGCTATCACGCCCTCTCGATCCCGCAGCAGACGTGGGGCCGGCGCGTGCTCGAGCGCTTGCCGCTCGACGGATCCGAGCACGTGCTCGATCTCGGCTGCGGCACCGGCCGGATCACCAGCGAGCTTGCGGCG
Organism: Vicinamibacterales bacterium; assembly: GCA_036496585.1. NCBI lineage: Bacteria > Pseudomonadati > Acidobacteriota > Vicinamibacteria > Vicinamibacterales > Vicinamibacterales bacterium. Next base: position 77,087 of record DASXLB010000014.1, on the reverse strand, counting down.
CGGGTGCCGCGCGGCCGCGTGGTGGCCCTGGATCGGTCCGCCGCCATGCTGTCGCTCGCGCAAGCGTGGCTGCGCGAGCATGCGCCGTCGGCCCGGCTCGTCATGAGCGACGGGGCCGCGCTGCCGTTCAACCGGACATTCGACGCGGTGTTCAGCGGCGCGACCTTCCACTGGATTCACGACCACGCGGCCCTCTTCCGCTCGATCGTTCTGGCGCTGAAACCGGGCGGCCGTCTGGTGGCGCAGTGCGGCGGAGGGCCGAACCTGGCACTCCTCCTCGGACGCGCGGGGCGTCTGATGCAGGACCCCCGCTTTGCGCACTATTTCGAGGGATGGACGGAACCCACCTACTTCAGCGACGTCGATGCCGCCGGGCGCCGCATGCGCACCGCAGGCTTTGTCGACATCGACGTTTCGCTCGAAGCGGCGCCGACGGCGTTCGCTGCCCCCGCCGAATTCGAGGAGTTCGTCGCGAATGTCTGCGTTCGCGGCCACCTGGCGCGGCTGCCGTCGCACGAGCGGCGGCTGTTCCTCCGCGAGCTCACGCTCGCGGCGGCGGCCGACGGCCCGCCGCTGACCCTGGACTACTGGCGCCTGAACCTGTCGGGCCGGCGGCCCGCATGATCGCCGAGGACTGGTACCGGACCCGCGCCGCGAAATGGTCCGCCGTACGGGACGGCGAGACGCGGGTGGCGCTGCGCTACTCGCGACTCCGGCTGCTGTCGTTCGGTGCCGCGGCGGTGCTCGCCGCCTGGGCCTGGCACCGGGGCACCGCGCCCGGCACCGCAGTCGTGGCAGTTGCCGCGTCCGCGGCGTTCGCCGCGTTCATGGTGCTCGTCCGCAAGCACGCGCGCGTGCTCGAGCGGCTGGCGCGGGCGGAGGCGGGGCTTCGGCTGGCCGCGATCGGCCGCGCGCGGCTGGCGCGCGACTGGCAGGCGCTCCCCGAAGTCCCGCCACCCCCGCCTGTGGATCTCGAGTCGCATCCCTACGCGCGCGACCTGGATCTCTTCGGGCACGCGTCGCTGACGACGTGGCTCGGGGCGACGGCGACGGCCGACGGCGCGCGACTCCTGCGCGGCTGGCTGCTCGCACCCGCCGCGCCGGCCGGCATCGTCGAGCGGCAGACGGCCGTCGACGAACTCGCTCCGCGCCGCGAGTGGCGCGAGTCGCTGGCGATCGAGGGGACGCTGACGGCGCTCGGCCCGTCCGAGCTGTCGCGGTTCCTCGAATGGACGGCGGTGCCGGAATCCGCGGTACCGCCGGTGATGCGCGTCCTCGCGGTTCTGCTTCCGGCGTCGGTGCTGCTGCTGCTCGCGCTCTATCTGGGCGGCGGCGTCGACGGCGCGTGGTGGCTGGCGCCGCTCGGCCTGAACGTCATCCTGTCGTTCGTGTACGCACCAAAGATGTTCAGGACCTTCGACCGCGTGGCGATCGGCGAGCAGGCGCTGACCCGTTACGGCACGATGCTCGATCTGGTGTGCTCGTCGAACTGGACGTCGCCGCTGCTCGCGCGTCTGCACGCGGCGATGTGCGACGGCACACCCGCCCCGTCGGCCGTGCGCCGGATCGCCGGCCTCGCCGCATGGTCGGAGCTGAGGCGGGGCGCGGCGCTGCTGCACTTTCCGGTGCAGGCCTTCACGTTGTGGGATTTCCACGTGCTGTTGGCGATGGAGCGCTGGCGGCGCCGATCGGGCGTGCAGGTGCGCGTCTGGCTCGACTCGCTCGGCACGTTCGACGCGCTGTCGACGCTCGCGACGGTCCGTGCCGACGAGCCCGACTGGGCCATGCCGCAGGTCGATTCGTCGGCCGACCGCTATGCCGGCACCGCGGTAGCCCACCCGCTCATCGCCGCCGTACGCCGCGTCGCCAACGACGTCGAAGTCGGGCCGCCCGGCACGCTGCTGCTGGTCACCGGGTCGAACATGTCGGGGAAGAGTACGCTGCTGCGCGCGATCGGCGTGAACGCCGTGCTCGCGCAGGCCGGCGCGCCGGTCTGCTCCGCAAGCCTGCGCATGCCGCCCGTCGAGATTCAGACGAGCATCCGCGTGCAGGACTCGCTGGAGCTCGGCCTGTCGTACTTCATGGCGGCGCTCGCGCGGCTGAAGCAGATCGTCGACGCCGCCGACCGGCACCGCGGCGGCATACCGGATGCGCCGCGTCCGCCGGCGCTGCTGTATCTGCTGGACGAAGTGCTGCAGGGGACCAACAGTGTCGAACGCGGACTGGCCGTGCGCGCCGTGGCGCAGCATCTGCTCGACGCCGGCGCAATCGGCGCCATGACCACCCACGATCTGGCGCTGGCGGGTGAGGAGCCGCTCCGGTCGTCGGCCGCGCTCGCGCACTTCACCGAGCAGGTGGGAAGCGACGGCACCATGACCTTCGACTACCGTCTCCGTGCAGGGCTGGCGACCTCGACCAACGCGTTGCGCCTGATGCAGGCGATCGGGATTGCGCCGCGATGACACGCCGCGCATTCGTGACGTGGGCCGGCGTGACGCTGTTCTTCCTGACGCTCACCGCGGCGATGGCGTGGCCGATGGTCCGCCACATGGACTCGCAGGCGCCGCAGCATCAGGACGTCTATTTCAACATGTGGCGTCTCCGCTGGTTCGCGCACGCGTCGACGACCTCGCCGGCGCACGTGTTCGACGCGAACATCTTCTACCCGGAGAAGGACACGCTCGCCTATTCCGACGCGATGCTCGTCGAGGGGCTGGTGGCGGCGCCGTTTGCCGCCCTCAATCCGGTGGCCGTGCAGAACGTCATGATCCTGCTGCCGATGGCGCTCTCGGGGGTGGCGCTCTTCGCGCTCTGCCGCTACCTGACGGGCAGCCCTGGCGCCGGCCTCGTGGCTGGCGTGGCGTTCACGCTCGCGCCGTTCCGCTTCGAGCACATCATGCACATGGAGCTGCAGTGGACGATCTGGATGCCATTGGCCTTCCTGGCGCTGCACCGCCTCTGCGACACCGGCCGCTGGCGTCATGGTCTCTCCGTCGGACTCTGCCTCGCGCTCCAGATGCTGTCGTGCATCTACTACGGCATCTTTCTCGGCACGCTGCTGGTGGCCGGCGCGGCGATGATGTTCTTCGTGGATCGGCGGGCGGCCTTGAAGCCGGCGGTGACGCGGTTGGCCGCCGGCCTCGCGATCGCGCTCGTGATTGCCGCGGTCTACGCACGCCCCTTCCAGCGGGTGCACGCGATCGTCGGCGACCGGCCGATCGAAGAAGTGCACACCTACAGCGCGCAGCCGTCCAACTACACGAACGTGCTCGAAGGCAATTGGCTCTACGGCAACCCGGGCCGCCCAGGACTCGGCGAGCGGCGTCTGTTTCCGGGCGCGATCGTGACGCTCGCCGCCATCGTGGGCCTGCTCCTGCGCCGTCCGTCGGCGCGGGTCATCGTCTACCTGCTGCTGCTGGTCCTCGCGTTCGATCTCTCGCTGGGCTACAGCGGGATCAGCTATCCGATCGTGTCGAGGCTGGTGCCTCCGTATCGGGGGCTCCGCGCCCTCGCCCGGCTCGGCGTGTTCGTACTGCTCTTCCTGTCCATCCTGGCCGCCTACGGATACGCGTTCGTCGTCGAAACCGTCCGGCCGGCGCTCCGCATCGGGCTGTGCACGGTGTTGATCGGCGGCATGCTGGTTGAGTACGCGACGACGCTGCAGATGGCGGAGTTCGTCACCGCGTCGCCGCCGATCTACCGCGTGCTCGCGCATTCGCCCCGCGGGGTGGTGGCCGAGGTGCCGATGGCGGAGGGCGGCCAGACGAGCGACGCGCGCGCGGCGTACCTGTCGACGTTTCATTGGTACCCGCTGGTGAACGGATACAGCGGCAACTTCCCCGGTTCGTATCTCGCGCGGATCGAACGGATGCAGGAATTCCCCGGGGAGCGGGCGTTCCGCCAGCTGCGCCACGACGGCGTCCGATACCTGATCGTGCACGAGAAGTCATATACGGCCTCGCGGATCGACACGATCCGCGCCGCTCTGGCAGAGGCGGGTGCCGCCGATCTCGGCGAGTTCGACGCGGGGGAAGACAAAGCTCGTCTGTATCGCCTCCGCTGACGCGGCTGGCGCGCCTGGCATCGGGCTTGAACTACCGCTGGGCGTGAGTCGGTATCGAGCAGCGGATTGCCACTATTGCCCAGTGTGGGTGACCGCGCTGTGGCTCGCGGGCGCGCTCGCGCTGCTGTTCTCGGCGAGCGGCTGCCGGCGAGGTGTGCCGGCAGTCGACCTTGGGCCAAAGCCGCCCTTCGCGCGCGGCACGATCGCCGGCATCGTCCGCGGACCAGGCGACGTCGCGCTGGCGGGCCGCACGGTCGAGATCGTCAATGTCGCCACGGGCGAGCGACAGAGCACGACCACCATCGAAAACGGCGGCTTTTCGATCGAACTGCCGAAAGGAAAGTATCGCCTCACCGTCGAACTGCACGGAGGCGAAACGGTCGTCAAGGGCCCCGACGTCGTCGATCTGGATCGCGGCGACATCGATTCGCACGTCGAATTCGTGGTGTCGTCGGCGCGCAGCGCGCGGCGTCCCTCCTACCGCGTCGACAACGGCCTCGGCTCACCGATCGCGTAGCCCCCAGGCCTGTCCCCACGTTCGCATTGTCACGATCGGTTGAAGGGTGGCAGAGTAGCGCCAGTGATCAAGGTCGCGGTCAGCGCCTGCCTGCTGGGGGCGCCGGTGCGCTACAACGGCTCAGACAAGCGGGTCGAGCACCCAATCCTCCAGCGCTGGATCGAGGAAGGGCGCGTGGTGTCGATCTGCCCGGAGGTGTTCGGCGGGCTGGGCACGCCGCGGCCGCCCGCCGAGATCGTCCAGATCGAAGGGGGGCGCCGGGTGCGCGCCAGCACGGGACGTGACGTGACCTCCGAATTCGAGCTCGGCGCCGCCGAAGCGCTCGAGCAAGCCGTCCGGCACGGCGTGCGCGTCGCGGTCTTGAAGGACGGAAGCCCGTCGTGCGGCAGCACGTTCGTCTACGACGGCGCGTTCACCGCCACCCGCGTCGAAGGGGAGGGCGTCACCGCCGCGCTGCTGCGCGCGCGCGGTCTTCGCGTGTTTTCGGAGCGCGAGATCGACGGCGCCGCGGCGTATCTGGCCGCCCTTGACCCTGCAGGCTGACGTTATCTCACGCGCGCAATCTCGGCGCTCGTCCTGCCGCTCCCGCTATACTGGCCCCCGATGCCGTCAGTCACGGATACCCGTCCGATGGGGCGCATCTATGCGCTCGTGATTCTCTGCCATGCCGCCGTCATCACGGCGCTGTGGTGGACCGGCCACGTCTTCTCCCGCTGATCGGCCCGGCTCCGCATGCGTTGGCTCGACTGGCTCGTCGTCGCGGGATACCTCATCTGGGTCGTCGCCGACGGACTGCGCCGCACCAAAGGCGCCTCGGGCATCGACGGATATCTGCTCGCCAACCGCAGCCTGCCGTGGTGGGCGGTCGGTCTTTCGGTGATGGCGACGCAGCTGAGCGCCATCACGCTCGTCGGCACGACCGGTCAGGCGTACGCGGACGGCATGCGCTTCATCCAGTTCTATTTCGGCCTGCCGTTGGCGATGGTGGTGCTGTCGGTCACACTGGTTCCCTTCTTCTACCGCTCCGGCGTCTACACCGCCTACGAGTATCTCGAGCGGCGGTTCGACGTGAAGACGCGCACGCTGGCGAGCCTGCTGTTCCTGTGCGGCCGCAGCATGTCGACGGGCGCGATCATCTCGGCGCCGGCGGTCATCCTGTCGATCATCTTCCACTGGAACCTGACCTTGACCATCCTGGCGATTGGCGTCCCCACCATCGTCTACACGATGCTCGGCGGCGTGCAGGCGGTGACCTGGACCGACGTCAAGCAGATGGGGATCGTCGTGGGCGGCCTGGTGTGCGCCGTGATCGCGCTGATTCTCGGGCTGCCGCACGACGTCAGCGTCGGGCAGGCGCTCCACGTCGCAGGGGCGGCCGGCCGGATGAACACCATCGACTTTCATGTCGACGCGCGGCAGACCTATACGTTCTGGTCGGGCATCATCGGCGGGCTCTTCCTGCACCTGTCGTACTTCGGCTGCGATCAGAGCCAGGTGCAGCGATATCTCACCGCCAAGTCGCTGGACCAGGCGCGTCACTCGCTTCTGATGAGCGCGTTCGTCAAGATCCCGCTGCAGGTGCTGGTGCTGCTGGTCGGCGTCTTCATGTTCCTGTTCTATGTCTTCAACCAGCCGCCGCTGCTCTTCAACGGCGAGCCGCGGCAGCGGGTCGTGGCGAGCGCGAGGGCGGGCGACTACGGCCAACTCGAGTCGGCGTTCGCGGGCGCCTACCAGCGGCGGCGCGATGCGGCCACCGCGATGACGAAGGGAGACGGCGGTGCCCGTGACCGCTTCCTCGCCGCGAACGCCGAGATGCAGTCGATTCGCGGCCAGGCCGCCGCGATCGTCAAGGACGTGACCGGGGAGGCCGGTTACGGCGATCGCACCGGAGACACGCCGAAGCCCGACGTCAACTACGTGTTTCCGACCTTCGTCACGACCCGTCTGCCGCCGGGCCTGGTCGGCCTGATCATCGCCGCGATCTTCGCGGCGGCGATGTCGGCGACCGCCGGGGAGCTGAGTGCCACGGCGACCGCCACCGTGATCGACGTCTACAAGCGCCTGCTCAATACGACGGCGACCGACGCGCATTACCTGGCGGTATCGCGCATCGCCGTGGCCTTCTGGGGCATCGTCGCCTGCATCGTCGCGCACGTCGCCGTGCAGCTCGGCTCGCTGATCGAGGTCGTCAACCGGATTGGATCGATTTTCTACGGATCGCTGCTTGGCGTGTTCGTGCTGGCGCTGCTGTTCAAGCGCGCCAACGGGCACGGCGCGTTCGTCGGGCTGCTCACCGGCATCTCGGTCGTGGCCGGGTTCGCGTTCTACCCGGCCACCCGCGGCGTGTCGTACCTCTGGCACAACCCGCTTGGCGTGGCGGTCGTGCTGGTCGTTGGCATGGCGGTGAGCCTCGCCACGGGACCGCGAACGAGCACGGCATGAAGCGGATCGCCTGGCTCGCGGTCTGCTGCGCCGTACTGGCGACGGGGCCCGGCGCGTCGAGCCAGGCGTTCCGCTACGACACGCTCGTCGCAGGCGGCACCGTCATCGACGGCAGCGGACAGCCGGGAAGGCCGGCCGACGTCGCGATCAAGGACGGCAGAATCGTGGCGATCGGCCGGCTGCAGCGTTCGCTGGCCGCGCACGTGATCGATGCCACGCATCTGGTGGTGGCGCCGGGCTTCGTCGACGTCCACACGCATGCCGACGACCTCGCCCGGCACCCGGCGGCCGCGAATTTCGTCCGCATGGGGGTGACGACCATCGTCGCGGGCAACTGCGGCGCGTCCGCGCTCGACGTGGGCGCCGAGCTGCAGGCGCTGCGCGACGGGCCGGCCGCGCTCAACTTCGCGACGCTCGTCGGCCACAACACGATCCGTAACGCGGTCATGGGAACCGACGACCGTCTGCCGAAGCCGGCGGAGCTGGCGCGGATGCAATCGCTCGTGTGGAAGGCGATGGCCGACGGCGCGATCGGCTTCTCGACCGGACTCCAGTACGTGCCCGGCACCTACGCGCAGGCCCCCGAGATCGTCGAGCTGGCACGCGTCTCGGCGAACGCCGGCGGCATCTACGCCTCCCACATGAGGAACGAGGGGACCGCGCTCGAGGAGTCGGTTGCCGAGACGATCCGGGTCGGGGACCTGATCGAGGGACGGGTCGAGATTTCTCACCTGAAGGTCGACAGTCCGAACCGGTGGGGACTGAGCGCCGCCGCGCTGGCGCTGATCGACGCGGCGCGCGCCCGGGGTGTCGACGTCGGCGCCGATCAGTATGTCTACACCGCCGCGAGCTCGTCGCTTGCCGTGCGCTTTCCGCCGTGGGTGCTGGAAGGCGGACCGTCGCAGATCGCGGCGCGGCTGAATACGCCGGCGACGTGGCAGAAGATCAAGGCCGAAATGGCGACGATGCTCGAGGCACGCGGCCTGCACGATCTCGGGTTCGCCGTTGTCGCGCTGTACCCGCCCGATCACTCACTCGACGGACTGTCGCTGCGGCAGGTGGCCCTGCGGCGCGGCGGATCCGACGGCGTCGACTCGCAGTTGGAGACGGCCCGCGAGATGCTGCTCGCGGGGGGCGCCTCGATGGTCTATCACGTCATGAGCGACGAAGACGTCGAGCGGATCATGCGCCATCCGCAGGTGGCGTTCGCCTCCGATGCCGACGTGATCCCGTGGAACGAAGGTGTGCCGCACCCGCGCGGCTACGGCAACAACGCCCGCGTGCTGGGCACCTACGTACGGGCGCGGCGCCTGCTGCCGCTGCCGGAAGCCATCCGCAAGATGACGTCGCTGCCGGCGACGCGCTTCCGCCTCGCCAACCGCGGGTTGATTCGGGCAGGCTACGCCGCCGACCTCGTCGTCTTCGATCCCGCCACGATCCAGGACATGGCGACCTACGACGCGCCTCACGCCTATGCGAAGGGCATCGCGGCCGTACTGGTGAACGGCGTGACGGTCGTGAAGGACGGGGCGCAGACAGACGCGCGCCCCGGCCAGGTGATCGCTAACTCGCTGCTCGAGCGCCGCTGACCGCCGGCTACTTGCCGGTTGCCTGCGCCTTGCGCTTGCGACGCACGGCGACGTAGCCCAGGCTGAGTCCGCCCATCAGGACGGCGAGAAACCACAACATGATCGGACCTCCTCGTGCCACGGAAGATGGCAAGAGCGGTGCCCTGCGATTTCGCTGGAAGAACGGCGTGTGCTGGCCTGTGCGCGCGACGGATTCCGGATCGGGATTTCAGATCCGTACTCGGGGGGCGTCCGATCCGGAGGCGGCCCCCGACCTATTCGTCGGCGTAGATGACGTAGGCGGCGATCGACGTGACGATCACAGACACCACGCCAACCGTCAGCATCAGCGGCAGCCAGCGGCTGAAGAGTTCGACCGACAGCGGCCCCGCCGCCGCGACGATCGACGGCCACAGAGCCGCCAGCCATGCCGTCGAGCCCTTGACTCCCGCGACCGCGTAGCCGACCACGCTCAGCATCAGCCCGATGCCGGCGGCAATCGACAGCGCATGGACGATGGTGATGGGCCTCTCGGCGAGGAGCGCCGCGTCCTGCCGGGCGCGCATCTGCGCGCGCCACCAGACGATCGCCGAGGATGGCGGCTGCGCCTCAGCAGAAGTCCGCGCGGCATCATCGGCGATCGCCGCGGCCACGATCGCCTCGATCTCCGCGTCGCTGAGCTCCGTCGCCACCCGTTCCTTCGTCATTCGTTCCTTCGTGCCCTTCGTGATCATGGTTGCAACAGGGCCGCCAGCTTGCGCCGGGCGCGGAAGAGCAGCAGTTTGATGCTGCCGGTTTTCACACCGAGTACGCCGGCGATCTCGCTGTGCGACGATCCCTGCGCGTAGGCGAGCCAGAGCAGCGCGCGCTCCCGGGGTTTCAGTCGCCGCATCGCGCGGCGGACGTCGGCCCGCTCTTCTACGCCGGCAGGACCCTGCGGCGTCTCGAGGTCGGCGACTTCGACCCCCTCGGCGAACACCGGCCGATACCCGCGGCGCGTGTCGTGGACCAGATTGGTGGCGATGCGATAGAGGTAGTTGCGCCGGTGCGCTTCGCTCTCGAACGCGGTGCGGCTCTTGAGCAGTCGGTAGTAGCACTCCTGCACCAGATCGTCGGCGACCTGGCGGTCGCCGCTGGTGCGCGAGAGATAGGCCCACAAGGCTCGCGACGTCCGGTCGTAGAACGCGCGGAACGCGTCTTCGTCCATGGCCAGCGCTACGTCAGCGGTGTCGGCGTCGAGCGCATCGGCATGCAGCCGCCGGACGTCGAGGTAACTCACCTCAGCCACGGGGCTCCTGCGACACCGGCTCCTCCGGCATGAGCTTGAAGCGGCGGGTCAGCGTGTACGCCAGGGCCGAGGAGACCAGGAACCCGATGCCGAGCGCCACGATCACGGCGCCGACCGCTGCGAGCGGCGGCGCCACTTCCTCGAGCGTCGTCCTCGACACGATGGTGATGCCGATGCCCAGAACGGTGAGCACGGACCCCGCCTGCGCCGACCACAGGATGCGGCTGATCGGCGCGGCGAGCGCGCGCGGGGCGTCGATGCTGATCGGCGTGGATTCGAGGAACCTGCGCCCGGCCGGCGTCTGGATGTAGGCCAGCAGGTCCTCGTTCGACGAAAAGCGGTCGAGAATCTTCGTATGTACCTCGGTCTGCACTTTCGACAGCCGCGACCAGCGGCGCTGGTCGATCAGCGTCTTGATCAGCCAGACTACTCCAGACGTGATCAGCAGCACCACGGTTCCGATGGTGAAGCCTTCGACGGTGTTGCGCCACATGTCGATGGCGCGATCCTGGGCGTTGACCGGGCCCTGGTTATCGCCGTAGCGCCCGAAGAAGTACTGGGTGTTGTGGCGAATCTCGGGGTGCTGCGCGAGAAAGGTGACGAGCGCCGGATAGGTCTGGAGGTATTCGGCGTTGTCGAGCAGCGTCGGATCCATCCGCAGAATCCGCGGCAGCGATGTGGGGTAGGCCTTGAGGACGTCCTCGAACTGGCGGCGGGTGTCCTCGGCGTCGATGTTCGAGACCGCCGGCGGGGCAGCCACGTCGCGGAGCGCCGGCGCGGCTTCGGGCGGGGCCGGCTTCCGCGGCTGGGCCGAGGCTGGATGCGCCAGCGCCAGCGGGAAGACGAGGGCGAAAGCATAGGCGAAACGAACGGTCCGGGACAGCGGCATGGGGTCGGTAACTCCTTCACCCGCTTACTACTCGATACCGTGCGGCTGGTTAACAGCGAAGAGCGCGGATATGGAGGTTGACGCGATTCAGCTTGCCCGGGCGGTTCGTCTATCGAGGGCCATCCGCGACGCCCGTCTCAGTCGAGCAGCGTTGAGAGTCCGGCGCCGATCCGACGCAGGCCCTCGCGCAGGAACGCTTCCGTGCCGCCCAGCCAGATCCGCAAGTGGCCGTCGATGCCGACGTGCGTGCCCGGCACGATCAGCGTCGATTGACTCACGCGGACGCGATCGGCGATCTCGAGGCTCGGCGTGTCGGCCTCGTACCGCATCAGCCCGATGGCGCCGGCCTTCGGCTCGGTCCACGTCAGGCGTCCGCCGAACGACGCAACCCACTCGCGCGCGATCGGCAGGTTGTGGCGGAGGATCGCTCCGGTCCGTGCGTAACAGCGCTCGCGGTTGGCGGCCTCGACGGCGACGCGGGCGATGCGATCCGACATCTTGTTCGGGCCGATCGTCAGGTAGTCGTGCTGCGTCCAGCACTCGGCGGCCAGCCGCGGCGGGCCGACCAGCCACCCGATGCGGACGCCGGGAATTCCAAACGCTTTGGACAGCCCGCTCGTGACGATCACCCGATCGCTCATTCCCCAGAAGGAGGTCGTGCGCGGACCCTCGACTTCCGCGCCGAGATAGACCTCGTCGGCCAGCAGCCAGGTGCCCGTGTCGTGGCATCGCGCGGCGATGCGCGCCATCGACGACGCCGAGAGGACGGATCCGGTCGGATTGTTCGGATTCGAGAGATAGAGCAACCGTGTCCGCGGCGTCACGGCGCGCTCGAATTCGTCCCAGTCCGGTTCCCAGGCTCGGTCCGGGCACAGGCGGAACGTGTGCACCTCGGCGCCGAGGCTCCGCGCCACGCCGGGCATCTGCAGGTAATTCGGCAGCTGCATCGCGACGCCGTCGCCGGGGCGGAGCTGACTCAACGCGATCAGGTAGTTGGCTTCCGACGTGCCGTTGGTGACTTCGACGTGATCGGCGGTGGCGCCGGGATAGAGCGCGGCGATCCGCTCGCGCAGCTCGATCGTGCCGTTCGACTGGCTGTAGCCGAGCGGCACGTCGAGGAACGACTCGAGGTCGAAGCCCATCTCGACCAGTTCGCGCAGCGTCAACGGCCGGACGCCGCTCTCGCTCATGTCGTAGTCGACCAGGTTCTCCCAGGTCGACTGCATCCGCTCCATGGCGAAGATTTCGAGACTCATGGTTCGACAGAGAGACTTCGCTTCGCGCCGCTTGCGCGCAGTTTAGGTGGGCGGGCGATCATGACAGCAACGCCGTCAGCATTGACGGATCCAGGTTGCCGCCGCTGATGACCGCGACGACCGGCGGCGCGAACGTCGCCGAATCCCGGAGCGCGGCTGCGACGGTGACGGCGCCGCTCGGCTCCGCGACGATCTTCGCATCGCAAAACAACCAGCGGAATGCCGAGGCGATTTCGTGCTCTTCCACCGTCTCGAGACGATCCACGAACTGCCGCACGATCGCGAAGTTCAGCTCGCCCGGACGCACGGCGAGCAAGCCGTCGGCGATGCTCTGCACCCCATCCAGCGTGCGAATGCCGCCGCTCTCGATCGACGTCTTCATCGACGCCGCGCCGGCCGGTTCGACGCCGACGATCGCGACGTCGGGACGCGCCGGTTTGACCGCGGCCGCGACCCCGCCGATGAGGCCGCCGCCGCCGATCGGCACGACGATGGTGGCGACGTCTGGACACTGTTCGAGGATCTCGAGGCCGAGCGTGCCCTGGCCGGCGATGATCCATTCGTGATCGAACGGCGGCACCATCATCAGGCCGCGGTCGGCGGCAATCTCCTCCGCCTTGGCCTTTCGATGGAGCGTCGTCGTACCGGCGAACACGACCTCGGCGCCGAATCGCTTGGCCCCGTCGATTTTCACCGCCGGCGCGGTGGTCGGCATGACGACGACCGACGGGACGCCGACGGCGTGGGCGGAGATGGCGACCGCCTGTCCGTGATTACCGGACGAATAGGTGATGACGCCGCGGACGCGGTCGGCCGGCGCGAGCTGCGCGACCATGTTGTAGGCGCCGCGGATCTTGAACGCGCCCCCCGGCTGCATGTTCTCGCACTTGAGGAAGAGCGGCCGCCCGGCGATTGCCGACACGTCGATCATCGGCGTCACGCGTGCCACGCCCCTGATCCGCTCGCGCGCGGCGTCGATGTGGTCGCGCGAGACGACGCTCACCGTCCGCCCCGGCCGCCGATCGGTTCGCCCGGGGGCGTCGCAAGCGGATCGGTCTTCTTGTAGGCGTCGGCCGGGCGCGCCAGGAAGCGCGTGACGTCTTCACGCGCCGCGGCGGCGTGGGCAGTGGCGGTCGTGGCGGTCATCGCCTTGATGCGGCGCAGGCCGGCGGACGCCTGCGCGCGCACCAGCGGGCTCGCCTGCGCGTCGGCGGCCAGGTCCATCAGCCGTTGGGTGACGACGTCCTCGACCACTTCCTGCACGGCCTGCCCGTAGCCGTCGGCGGCTCGCGGCGCCCCCCACGTCCGCTGCACGAGCGCGCTGACGACATCGCCGAAGCCGGGGATGGCGGCGTCGCGCCCGTGCTGCTCGATGGTGCGCGCCGCCCGCTCGCGCTGCAGCAGCGCCGTCACGGTCACGTCGGACGCGATCGACGCGGCGGCGAGCGGATCGAACGTCGGGTCAGTGTGCTTCTCGAATCGCTCCGCCGTGCCGCCGCCGTATCCGGACGCGGCCGGCGGAATCAGCCGCAGGATTCGTTCGGGGATGCGCAGCGTCTCGACGTCGAGGGTTTTCAGCAGCGCCCTCAGCGCCGCCTTCTGCTGCGCCGCCGGCACCACCTCGGCGACCCGCTGTGGATTCGGCCCTGACGGCGTGCGCACCGCGTAGGTGAAGTAGACGCCGCCGATCGACTTCGACGCGGCGATCGCCTGGTAGCGATGGTGCAGGTAGAGCGGCAGCAGCCGCAGCTCGAGTTCGGAGAGAGGCGTGCCGATTGGGACCGCCGTCAGGCCGAACTCCGACAGCCCGATGCGGCGCACCTCGAGTTCGTGCTCGAGGGTGGCGACCGGGTCGGACCCGTTGTCCCACAGGCTGGCCAGCGGATGCGCCGAGCCGAGCGGCCGCGCGTCCGAATCCTGGATGTAGAGCATGCCGTGGGCGACGCCGTCCTCGAGGACCTGCTCGAGCGCCGCCGCCTCGTTTGCGCCGGCCGCGAATTGCCCGTAGGCGAACTTCACCGCGAACTTGTCGAACTCGCCGATGCCGGTCGCGTAGGCGTTCGACAGATCGAGCTTGCCGTCCTTGATGTCGACCCAGGGTGCCGGGTAGTCCATGACCGAGGCGCGGCCATAGGAACTGGCGGCGAAGTTGTGGCCGAAGCCGAGCGTGTGGCCGGTTTCGTGCGCGGCCAGCTGGCGGATCCGCGCCAGCGACATCGCGGTGACGTCGACCGACGGGTCGAGCGCCGCGAGGTAGTCCGGTTCTGGCGACAGGTCGGCGAGGCAGGCCATGCCTTCCGCGTACTGCGGAATCAGGCCCGAGCCGAGCGTGAAGTCCTGGCGCACGCGCAGCGATCCGAGCGTGACGTTGCCTTTGATCATCTCGCCGGTGCGCGGATCGACGACGCCGCCGCCGTACGACCAGCCGCGCGTCGAGCGGTGCACCCAGTTGATCATGTTGTAGCGGACGTCCATCGGATCGGCGTCGGCCGGCAGCACTTTGACCTGGAAGGCGTTCCTGAAGCCGGCCGCCTCGAACGCCTGATTCCACCACGATGCGCCTTCGACGAGCGCGGTCCGGATCGGTTCGGGCGCGCCGTTGTCGACGTAGTAGACGATCGGCTTCACCGGCTCGGAGACGGCGGCGTTCGGATCCTTCTTCTCGAGGCGGAAGCGCTGGATCCAGCGCTTCTCGACCGGTTCGCTGATCGGCGACGCGTAGTCGTAGAACACGATGCCCAACGACGGCGCGCGCGGATCGAGCTTGCGCGGCTTGTAGCCCAAATCCGGCAGCTGCACGAACGAATGATGCTCCCGCAGTGTCACCGCCGCCGGCGACGGCGTCGTCTCACGGACGTAGGGGCCGGGATCACCGTCGGTCGTGAACGTCAGCGTTGTCTCGATCTCGGTGTTTTGCGGGAATCCCTTGGTGCGCGGCAGGTAGAAGGCGCTGCGGCTCTCGTCGAGCTTGTAACTGCCCTGCTTCGCCACCCGCAGTCGATCGACCACGCCGTGCGCGTCGCGCAGGAAGAAGGCGGTCGCGTCGACGAGCACGTGGCCACCATCCTCGGCCTCGACCTTGAATCCCCACAAGACTGACTGCGCGAAGGAGTCGCGCACCGCCCGCCGCTCGGCCTCGTCGGTGGTGATCGCGCGGTAGCT
The DNA here is from genome assembly GCA_036496585.1 of Vicinamibacterales bacterium. NCBI lineage: Bacteria > Pseudomonadati > Acidobacteriota > Vicinamibacteria > Vicinamibacterales > Vicinamibacterales bacterium. The sequence continues at coordinate 61,902 of DASXLB010000014.1, read as the reverse complement.
GTAGTTGGGCTGCATCATCAGCACTTTCCGGCCGATGCGCTGGAAGGTGACGACGCTCGAGTCGCCGAGCTGGCCGCGATCGAGCCCGACCGGATTGCTGCCGAGACCGGCCGGCAGGGAGACCTGATAGAGCAGCTCCTGATCGAAGCGGTCGATCTCCATGAAGAGCGTGCCGCTCGACGCCTGCCAGTAGAGCGGCATGTAGCCGTCTAGCTTCTGCAGCTTCTCGACCTTGGCGGCGATCCGCGGGAGCGTCTCAGGCACGGCTGGTTTCGGATCCTGCGCCGCCAGCGGCACGCCCAGGCAGAGCAATCCCGACATGACGAACCGAAGTGTCTTCATAGGAGCCGGGATTGTACTCCGGCGCGCGCCGGCGGCCGCACGGAACCGGCCGCTAGCTGTCACCGCGCCGCCGGCGACACCTGCGGCCGGAAGCGATCGAGCCGCTCGCGCAGATGCGCCACGACATCGAGATTGGCGGACGCCACGTCGAGGCGCTCGCCCGGATCGCGATCGAGATCGTAGAGCTCCGGCGCCGAGCCGTCGGCTGACCGCAGCTTCCAGCGGCCCTCGCGCACGCCCTGCAGATCGCGATTCACGATGTAGTACAGCTCCCGCCGAGGGGTCGGCGCCCTGCCGGTCAGGAACGGCAGGAGATCATCGCCGTCGGACGGGCGATCGTGGCTGACCTGACCGCCAGCCAGCGACTCGAACGTCGGAAAGACGTCGAGCTCCGACGCCATCTGCGACGACACCTGTCGGGATGGAATCGTCCCCGGCCACCGCGCCGCGGCCGGCACACGCATACCGCCTTCCCACGACGTCCCCTTGCCGCCGCGGAGCAGGCCGGCCGAGCCGGCGTCCCAGAGCGTCTGACCTTCCTGGAAGGATCGCGCCGGCGCATTCGACCACGGTCCGTTGTCGCTGAAGAACAGCGTCATCGTGCGCTCGTCGAGCCCGCGCGTCTTCAGCTCCGCCAGCACCTGGCCGACGCTCCAGTCGATTTCTTCGACGGCGTCGCCGTAGCGCCCGGCCGTCGACGTTCCCTGGAAGCGCGGCGAGGCGCCAGCCGGCAGGTGCGGCATGTTGTAGGCGATGTAGAGGAAGAACGGCCGGCCGGAGGCCTCGCGGATGAACCGCACCGCTTCCTCCGTGAACCGAGCGGTGAGCGTGTTGGCGTCGACCGGACGTTCGACTTGATCGAATCCGCGGTAGAGCGGCACGCCGCGCACCGCGTCCGGCACGAATGGCCGGCGATAGTCGTGCGAGTACGGAATGCCGAGGAACACGTCGAAGCCGTGCCGCAGCGGATTGAACTCCGGGCGGGTGTCGAAGTCGCCCAGATGCCACTTGCCGAGCATGCCGGTGCGATAGCCGTCGCGCTTCAACGCGTCGGCGAGCGTGATCTCGTCGTCGGCGAGCCCCTCGGGAGCCCCCGGTCCGTAGGGGACGTACATCTTCGATCGGAAGGCGTAGCGGCCGGTCAGCAGCTGCGCCCGCGACGGCGTGCACACCGGCGCGGCGTAGAACGACGTCAGCCGGATGCCTTCCGCGGCCATCCGATCGATATTGGGCGTGCGGATCGTCGGATGGCCGAACGACGACAGGTCGCCGTACCCCTGATCGTCGGTCAGGAAGACGACGAAGTTGGGCCGCGCCGGCTGCGCGGCGTCGAGAACGGTTGCCCGCCGCGCCCACACGGCGATCGCCGCAGTGGCAAGCAGGACGGCGATCAGCGTGCGTCGTGACATCTCCGGTCCTCTCAGGCGTGCCGTGGCAGCTCGACGCGGTAGAGCGTCGCAGGCCTAGCGGAACCGCGCCGGCACCGTGCCGAGATCGCGCGCGCTCGGCAGGCCGTGTGACGACGTCGCGGTGGTGGCGGCGCGGACGACAGCCTCGGCCATCGCCTCGGCCGCCATCGCGCCGACGCTGGCGTAGTTGGCGTCGCCGGTCCACGTGCCGGTGCCGAGCGAAAACACGGTGTCGCCGTCGTACGGGGTGTGGGTGGGCGAGATCGCGCGCGCGTAGCCGTCCTGCGCCATCTGCGCAACCTTCTGCAGCTGCGCCTTGGTGAGTTTCGCGTTGGTGGCGACGACGCCGATGGTGGTGTTCTCGCCGGCCCGTCCATGCGCCTGCGAACCGTCTCGGATCCACTTGCGGACGTCGGCCAGCTTGCCGTCGGGCCCGCGCACGCCGGCGACGACGCTGCCGGTCGCCGGGTCGATGATGTCGCCGAACGCGTTCACGGCAACGATCGCCGCGACGACGAGACCGTTCGGATACTTGATGGCCGCCGAGCCGATGCCCGCCTTCATCGGGCCACCGTCGCTGCTCGACTTTCCGACGGTCGCGCCGGCGCCGGCGCCGACGTTGCCTTCCTGCACCGGCGCGGGACCGGCTGCCTCCGCGGCGCGATACCCGCAGTCGGCGCCAGGACGCACCTTCGGGTCGCCGCCGAACCGTAGATCGAACAGGATCGCCGAGGGCACGATAGGGACGACGCCGGCGTCACCGACCGGGTAGCCGATGTGATGCTCGTCGAGCCACCGCATCGTGCCGCTCGCGGCGTCGAGGCCGTAGGCGCTGCCGCCGGCCAGGACGATCGCGTTGACCATGTGGACATCGCTGGCCGGATTCAGCAGATCGGTCTCGCGGGTGCCCGGCGAGCCGCCGCGCACGTCGCCGCTGCCGATCGTGCCCTCGGGCGCGAGGATCACGGTGCAGCCGGTCGGCCGTTCGGCGAGCGTGAAGTGGCCCACTTTGATGCCGTCGACCGCAGTCAGCGTCAGGTTCTCCACCCGCGGGCGCGGCCCCTGTCCTGCCGGCAGGACGGCGGTCGCAGCAATGATGACACTGGCCGCGAGCAGCATCGGCTTCATGGCGACAGTCTACCGCCGGCCGCGGTCATTCGCCGCCGTGGAGGTGCGGCGCCGCGGAGTTGACGCCGGTCAGGTCGAGCACGGCCAGCGCGAGCACCCGCATCGAGGTGAGGAGGTCCGCGATCGAGCAGCGCTCGTCCGGCTGGTGCGCCTGTTCGAGCGCGCCGGGGCCGTAGGCCACACAGTGCGGCACGCCGGCGATTCGCGCCACGTGCTTGTGATCATAGGTGCCGGGGCTGAGCACGATGGTGCCCTTGCGCCCGAGGACGCGGCGGATGGCGCGATCGACCGCCGCGATCACCGGCGAATCGGGGGGCGTGCGCGTCGGATGCACGATCAGCAGATCGCGCACGTCGTAGTCGAGGCCTGGCGTCCGCGCCGCCAGCTCGCGAAGCAGATCGAGGATCTCGTCTTTGGCGTCGTCGAAGCCCTCTTCCATCAGGAACCGCCGATCGAAAACGGCCCGGCAGCGGTCGGCGACGCAGGGCGTCTGGACGCCGTCGACCGGCTGGCCGCCGGCGATCGCGTTGACGTTGAGCGTCGGATGGCGCGCCGCCTCGGGTATGACCGGCAGGTCGGTCGTGCGGGCGGCCAGTCGCGGCCGCAGTTCAGCGTTGAAGTGCGCCAGGATCGCGCTCATGTGATCGATGGCGCTCACTCCCTGGAACGGCATGCTGCCGTGCGCGATCCGTCCGCGCGTCTCGACTTCGAACCAATAGGCGCCGCGGTGGCCGGCGCAGATGCGATCGACGCCGAGCGGCTCGGGGATGATCACGGCGTCGGTGCGTCCGGAGGCGATGCGTCCGCGCGCCGCGAGCCAGGCAACGCCGGCCAGCCCGCCGCTTTCTTCGTCGACCGTCCCGCTGATCTCGATCGTCGCGCGCGGCCGCACGCCGGCGCGGCGGATCGCCTCGCAGGCGAACACCGCCGCGGCCAGGCCGCCCTTCATGTCTGCGGCGCCACGCCCCCAGATGCAGCCATCGCGCACGAGGCCGGCGAAGGGATCGATCGTCCAGCCGGCGCCGGGCGGGACGACGTCGATGTGGCCGTTGAGGTGCAGGGTCGGACCCGCCCCGCCGCCCGGCATCGTGGCGACGACATTGACGCGCGGGTTGGCGTGGGAGTGCTCCGGCCGGTCGGCCGCGGTGTGGTACTCGACGGCGTAGCCGAACGCCGACACCGTTTGTCCGATGAAGTGCGCGCATTCCGCGTAGGACGCGCCGGGCGGATTGACCGTCGGGATGCGGATCAGATCGCACGCGAACGCGACCGCCTCGTCGGCGAGCGCGTCGGCGGCGGCGAGCACGCGGTCGGCGGCAGTGATCATGCGTGGCGCGGAGGTTTCTTATAGCATGCCGCGAGCGTGGCCTACATCCTGGTCATCGTCGTCTATGCGGTCGCGCAGGTGGCACTCGGCGCCTGGATCGCCCGCCGGGTGCGGGGCGCCGGCGACTTTTTCGTGGCGGGACGAGCGCTCGGACCCGGCGTCCTGGCCGCGACGCTGCTTGCCGCCAACATCGGCGGCGGATCCACCGTCGGCGCGGCCGGCGCCGGATTTCGCAACGGGCTTGCCGCCTGGTGGTGGGTGGGGTCGGCGGCGATCGGGTCGGCGGTGCTGGCGATGGCGTTCGGGCCGCGGTTGCGGCGGATCGCCGCCGCTCACGACCTCCGGACGGTCGGCGACTTTCTCGAATGGCGCTACGACCAGCGGGTGCGCGCGGTCGTCGCCGTGCTGCTGTGGGCCGGCGCAGTGTTCATTCTCGCCGGGCAACTGCTGGCGATGGCGGCGGTGCTGGGCACGATCGCCGGGCTTGGCCGAATCACGTCCTGCGCGATCGGCGCGATCGTCGCGACGACGTATTTCGCCGCCGGCGGGCTGAAGTCGTCGGTGGCGGTCAACGTGCTGCAGCTCGGCGTCAAGCTGCTGGGGTTTGCGGTGGCGGTGCCGCTGGCGCTCGCCGCCGTCGGCGGCCTCGCCGGCCTGCACCAGGCGCTGCCCAGCGGTCCCTACTGGAGCGTCTGGCGCAACGGCGGGTCGGGATGGATCTACGTCGCGACGCTCGCGCCGGCCTTCGTCGTCTCGCCTGGAATCCTGCAGAAGGTCTACGCGGGCCGCGACGATCGCGCCGTGCGCATCGGCGTCGGCCTCAACGCGCTGGTGCTGCTCCTGTTCGCCCCGGTGCCGCCGATGCTGGGGATGATTGCCCGCGCTCTCCACCCCGGGCTGGCCGCCAGCGACAACGCGCTGCCGCTGCTGTTTGCCGCCGATCTGCCGTTCGCCGTCGGTGCGCTGGGGCTCGCCGCGATCTTCTCGGCGGAGGTGAGCGCAGCCGACGCCCTGCTGTTCATGCTGGCCACGTCGTTCTCGCAGGACATCTACCGGCGCTTCGTCAATCGCGCTGCCGGGGACGCCGATCTCGTCTGGTGGGCGCGCGCCGCCGCCGTGGCCGGCAGCGTGATGGCCTTTGTACTCGCCACGGCCGTCGCCAGGGACGTGATCGACGCGCTGAGCGTCTTCTACATGCTGCTCGGCGTCAGCCTGTTCGTGCCGATCGTCGCCGGCCTGGTGTCGGGGCGCGGCGACGGCGCGGCAGCGCTCTGCGCCGTGGCCGGCGGCGTCGCGACCGCGGCCGGCGTCCAGTGGCACAGCGGTTCGGGCCCCGTGCATGCGCTGACCCCGCCGATGTGGGGCATCGCGGTCGCGGCCATCGCCTATATGATCGCGGCAGCCGTCATGCCACGGAGGATCGCCTGAGCGCGATGTTCGACCTCAAGGGAAAGACCGCCGTGGTGATCGGCGCCGCCTCCGGTATCGGCGAGGCCATCGCCGCCGGCTTCGCGCGCCAGCGTGGCAACGTCGTCGCGCTCGACCTCCATCCCGATCCGTCGCGTGGCATCGGCGCGCTCGACATCACCGACGCCCGGGCGGTCGATCAGGTGCTGGCCGACCTCGATCGCCGGCACGGGATCGACGTGCTGGTGTGCATGCCGGCGGTGAACGTGCGCAAGCCGATCCTCGAGTACACGGACGAGGAGCTGTCTTTCGTGCTGGACGTCAACCTGAAAGGCACCTTTCGCGTCGTGCGCGCGGCGGGACGGGCGATGACGGCGCGGAAGAAGGGGAGCATCGTGCTCTTCTCGTCGATCCGCTCGCAGGTGGTCGAACCGGGACAGTCGGTCTACGCCGCGACGAAGGCCGGGGTGGTCCAGCTCGCGCGCACGGCCGCCGCCGAATTCGGACCGTTCGGCGTGCGCGTCAACGCGATTGCTCCCGGCGTGATCGAGACGCCGCTGACCGCGCCGATCAAGGCCAACCAAAGCTGGTACGACGCCTACGCGGCCCGCAGCATCCTCGGCCGTTGGGGACGCGCCGATGAAATCGTCGGGCCGGCGGTCTTCCTCGCGTCCGACGCCTCGAGTTACGTGACCGGCACCGTCCTGTTCGTGGACGGCGGCTGGCTCGCGATTGACGGGCGCTACACGCCGCCGGGGATGTAATCGGGAACTGACACGGGGGAGAAGAGTAGAGATGTCTCGAGTAGCAGTGATCGCCGGCGACGGCATCGGCCAGGAAGTGATCCCGGCCGGACTCGAAGTGGTCAAGAAGGCGGCCGCCGTGTGCGGTGTGACGGTGGAGTTCACCGAGGTCCCGTGGGGGTGCGACTTCTATCTGAAGCACGGGCGGATGATGCCCGAGGACGGCTTCGATCGCCTGCAGGATTTCGACGCGATCTACCTCGGCGCGATCGGCGATCCGTCCGTACCGGACCACGTCGCGGTGTGGCAGTTGCTGCTGCCGATCCGGCAGCGCTTCGATCAATACGTCAACCTCAGGCCGATGCGACTGGTGCGCGGGCTGAAGACTCCGCTTGCCGGGCGCGGCCCGGCCGACGTCGACATGATCTGCGTCCGCGAGAATTCGGAAGGGGAGTACGGCGGCATCGGCGGACGCGTCCATGTCGGACGGCCGAACGAGAGCGCGCAGCAGTTGAGCGTGTTCACCCGGCACGGCATCGAGCGCATCGCCCGCTACGCGTTCGAAACCGCGATGAAGCGGCCGCGCCGCCTGCTCGCGAGCGCCACCAAGTCGAACGCGCTCAACTACACGATGGTGCTGTGGGACGAGGTGGTCGATCGCGTGGCGAAGGACTATCCGCAGGTGGCGTGGCGCAAGTACCACGTCGACGCGCTGGCCGCGCGGATGGTCACCGATCCCGGCAGCATCGACGTCATGCTCGCCTCCAATCTGTTCGGGGATATCCTCACCGATCTGGGGGCGGCGGTGTCGGGCAGTCTCGGCATCGCGCCGAGCGGTAACATCAACCCGGAGCGGAAGCATCCGTCGATGTTCGAGCCGATCCACGGCTCGGCGCCGGACATCAAAGGGAAGGGGATCGCCAACCCGATCGGCGCGATCTGGGCCGGGGCGATGATGCTGGAACATCTCGGATCACGCGACGCCCACGATCTCGTCGTCCGCGCCATCGAGACCGTGCTCGGCGCCGGCGGGCCGCGCACGCCGGATCTCGGCGGCACCGCGACGACGAGAGACGTCGCCAAAGCGGTCGCCGACGCGCTGTAGGGCGGAGCCGCGCAGACGGCAGAAGGCCGGACCCTCGGGTCCGGCATGGGAGCACTCATGAACACCGTCGATACCGTGGCGGGCCTGAACGGCCAGCTCATCGTCGATCTGACGAAGAAGCACACGCTTTTCGAGTGGTCGGCCCAGGCGGGCGTCGACCCGATTCCGGTGGCCGGCGCAAAGGGCTGCTGGTTCTGGACGCCTGAAGGCAAGCGGTTCCTCGATTTCAACAGCCAGTTGATGTGCGTCAACATCGGCCACGGCGACGAGCGCGTGATCCGCGCCATCGCCCGCCAGGCCGAGACGCTCGCTTACGCGAACCCGTTCATGGCCACCGAGGCGCGGGCGCGCCTCGGGCGCAAGCTCGCCGAGATCTGCCCGGGAGACATCGACGTCTTTTTCTTCACCAACGGCGGCGCCGAGGCCAACGAGAACGCCGTCAAGCTGGCGCGGTTCTACACAGGACGCCACAAGCTCCTGTCGTTTTACCGCTCGTATCACGGCGGCACCGCAGGCGCCCAGACGCTGACCGGCGATCCGCGGCGCTGGCCGTCGGAGCCGGGGATGCCCGGCGTCGTGCACGTCCTCAACCCGTACCACGGCATCCAGCGCGGCTGGGAGCCGTGCGACGCGGCGCTGGCGCGGATCGAGGAAACGATTCAGCTCGAGGGAGCCGATCGGATCGCCGCCTTCATCCTCGAGCCCGTCGTCGGCACCAACGGCGTGCTGGTGCCGCCGGACGGGTTCATTCGCGGTATCCGCGACCTCTGCACGAAATACGGGATCCTGATGATCGCCGACGAGGTGATGTCCGGCTTCGGCCGGACGGGCGAGTGGTTCGCCGTCGATCACTGGCGCGTCGTGCCGGATCTGATGACGATGGCGAAGGGGCTGACGAGCGCGTACGTGCCGCTCGGGGCCGTCGGGATGCGCCGCGCGATCGCCGATCACTTCAAGGAGCGGGTCTTCTACGGCGGCTTGACCTACAACAGCCACCCGCTCGGGTGTGCCGCCGCCCTCGCGACGCTGCAGGTCTACGAAGACGATCGCCTGATCGAACAGGCGCGCCGCATGGGCCAGGTCATGGCGGAGCTGCTCGCGGCGCTGCGGGCCAGACACGCGATCGTCGGAGCGGTCCGCTCGATCGGCCTGTTCGGCATCGTCGAGCTGGTGAAGGATCGGGAGTCGATGGAGCCGCTGGCGCCGTTCAACGGGACGTCGGAGCCGATGAACCGGCTGCGCGCGATATTCCGCGACGAGGGTCTCTACACGTTCGTCCGCTTCAATACGTTCTTCACCAATCCACCGCTCTCGATCACCGAGGAGGAACTGCGCCACGGATTCGACGTCATCGATCGCGCGTTGACGCAGATCGGCGGCGCCTGAGAACGTCGCCATCCGAGACCCGGTGCGGCTTGCGAGGACGCTCGCCAGTGTCCGAGCGGCAGGAAGCCGATGCGCTTCAACCTGACATCAGAATGTCCCGCTGGCGCCGCCCCCGCCCGAGGCGCCGCCGCGACCGACGAAGTCCTCGGACTCCGGGTATGACGGCGCGCCCGGATGCAAGACTGCGGACGCGGTCCCGACGAGCGTCACCGCTCCGCTCTGGCTGCTGAGGATGCGCGCCGCCGTGAAACCCGCGCGTTGTCCGTCGCCGCCCGCCGCCAGCCAGCGTCGAACGACGATCGCGACCGCCATCAGGAAGACGCCAAGCAGCATCGGATCCCATTCGTGGCGCGGCCACCCGAGATACGGCTTGTTGGTCATCACCGTCACGAGCGCCATCGCGAGACCGACGGCCAGGAGCGAACGGTCCCGGCCGCGGATCGCGAGCACAACCGCGGCAAGCGGCAGCGCCCAGATCATCGCGTAGGTGAACCAGTAGAACGCTCCGGCGATGTCGGGCCGCGTCCACCAGAACCGGAACTGCAGGTTCAGCGTGAGATACAGGCCGGCAAGGGCGGCGGCCCGCATCAGCGCGTAGTCGTCGCCGGGGTAGTCGTCGCCGTGTCGTCCGCGCCGTCGATGCGCTATGACGACGGCGGCCGCGAAGACCGCCGCGGCGAGCGCATGCCGCGACGCCGCTGTGCCGCCCAGCTGAGCCGCCGCGCCGAGCTGAAAGGGAACCGCCGCGGCGCAGACGATGCCGCCGATCGCCGCGTAGACGTAGCCGAACCGCCAGTAGACGCAGAGGCCTCCTGCCGCACCGGCCAGCAGCGCGGCGATCATCGGAGCGTCGCCGGAGCTGTCGATGTGCTGCGCGTCGGTGAACATCCCGGCCGCGATCGCGAGGAGCGCCACGGACATGACCGCCAGCGCCTCTTCCACGCCGAACCGGTAGAAGCGTTGCGCGACGACGAGGTACTGCGCGAGCGCGATGCACGCGATCGCCGCGATCGACGACACGACGGCCGTGGGAATCGGATGATCGAGATTGAACATGACGACGGTCAACGACACCGAGGCGGCGACGATGAGCGTGGTGAACACGGCGAGGCCGGCGCGGAGGAAGACATTCGTGCGGCGGACGTCGACCCGAAGCTCGGCGTCGAGCGCGGCGCCTTGCGCGGCATCGAGCAGCATCGACTTCGTCCACTCGCGGACCCGCGCCTGCAGGCGGATCCGGTGCTCGTCGGCGGCAGCGTAGAGGCTCACTCTTCCCGTCCGAACCGCCTCGCGAGAGCGACCAGCGACACGATGACGATCGTGCTGGAAACGACCACGTAGGCCAGGGCGCCGCTGACGTCATTGACCCCGCGCAGCAGTCGCGCGCTGATCCCGACGTAGCCATAGAGGACACCGTAGACGACGAACGCAAAACGCCGCACCCGTATCCCGGCGGCGACGGCGAGCCCTGCCAGACCCAGCAGCGCCACCAGGTAGAGCACGTGCGCGTCGGACTCGAACAGCGCCGAGAGCAGCGTCACGAACAGCACGTTGGCCGCGACGTGCAGGTAGGCGTCGAGGAAGTGCCTCTTGATCCCGGCCCGGAAGAGGCCGGTGCCGACCGCCGCGACGAGCACGCCGTAGATCAACGCGCTGGCGCGCAGCGAGGCCTCCCCGACCATCGGGAAGTGGGACAGCCGCAGACCGAACCAGCCGGCCAGCGTCGAGAGGGCGAGCGACAGCACGAACCGGTTATCGAAGCGATAGGCGAGCAGGAAGTACACGCTGGCCGAGAGAAGCAGGTAGTGATCCCAGCTCTCCTGCAGCAGGTGGAACCGGAATTCGACGTAGCCGAGCTCGAGGCCAAGGACGAGACAGCCCAGGTAGAGGATGTAGTCGAAGGCGAATCCGGGGGCCTCGACGCGTCCGTTCGAGTAGGGACGCCCGCGCGAGAAGCCATGGTAGAGCGACCAGGCCAGCGTCAGCGTCAGCGCCGACAGGATGGCGGCGTCACCGAGCCCCTGAAAATGCGTCTGGATGGTCCAGCCCAGGCCCCCGATGAACGACACCACACCCAGGTAAAGAATCGTATGGAGTTCGACGAAGACCGAGAACCGCTCCTTGCCGACCAGCGCCGACAGCAGATCGTACTGTTCGGCCCGGATAGCGCCGGCCTGCCTCCACCGCTCGAGATCCGCGAGGGTGTTCACGCTGCCACCGAGAGGACGATCCACGCGCGCCATCGCCGCCTTGCTCTACCGCATCAACTCGGCCAGCTTGTCCTTCACCGCCGCGCCCCAGATGTCGTATCCCTTGGCGACGGGGTGCAGGAGGTCGGGGCGGAACGTGTCGGGCAGGAAGTGGCCGGTCTCGTCGAGGAACCTGTTGCCGATGTCCAGGTAGAACACGTGCTGCTCGTCGGCGAGCTTCTGGATGATCCGGTTCACCTCGGCGACGCGGTCGCGCACGGGATCTCCAGGGACGCTGCGAGGGAAGATGCCGAGCAGCAGGATCTTCGCATTGGGGAAGTCGTGGCGCATCTCGAGCACGATCGCTCCGATGCCTTCGGCGATCTCCGGGGCGCTGGAGTTGCCCGCGTTGTTCGTGCCGATCATCAGCATTACCGCCTTGGGCTGGAAGCCCTGGCCTTCGCCGTTGTGCAGCCCCCACAGCACGCCCTGCGTGGTATCGCCCGCAACGGCGAAGTTGGCCGTCTTCATGGCGCCGAAATACTTCTCGAACATCGCCCGGTTGTCGTCGTTCTGCACCCACCAGTCGGTGATCGAATCGCCGTGCAGGAGCAGGTCGATGCCGCCCTGCTGGGCGCGCTGCACGAAGCCCTCGTGGCGCGGACCGCGCCGCTGCACCGTCTGGGTGTAGGTGGCGGCGACGTTGAGCCGCTGCTCGCGCAGCAGCATCAGCGGCTCGTATTTCTTCAGCAGCGGCTGCGCCGCCGAGGCGTCGGCATCGATGAAGCGCTGGAACTCGGCGTTGACCTGCGACACCTCCGCGGCCGTCGGACGCGGGATGGCGACTTCCGGGGGCACCGGCGCCGGCGGTCCGATCACGACCGGCGCGGGCGGCGGGCCGCCGGGACCGGCCGGTACGGCCGGCGGCGATGCCGACGGCGGCTGCGCGTACAGGGAGCCGCCTTGGACCAACGCCGCGGTGAGCAACAGCGCGGCACGTAACGATCGCGACATCATCATCGGACCTTTCGTCAGCGAGCGGGCAGTTCCAGCACGACGATGCCGCGGGCCGGCACCGTGTAGGTGAATCCCGACTTCACGCCGGCGACGCGCGACGTCACCGGCACGACGCTGTTCGGCGCGTCGATCGAGTTGGTGGCGTCCGCCGCCCCGGAGAGGGTGATTGCGGTGGCCGCCGCTGCGAGCGCGCGCCCGCCGTTGACGTCGATCTGGACCGGTGCGTCGGCGTCACCAGGGTTTACCAGCTTGACGTGAAGCAGCCCCGATCGGCTGTCCCGGGTCACCGACACCAGCACCGCGGTGTCGCTCGCAGCCGCCTTCAGGATTTCGTCGCCAACGTGCGTGCTGAACAGCTTGATCGCGTGATAGCTCGGGGAGCCGTAGACGCGCAGCGCGTCGTAGCCGATCAGATTGGGCCGCCACTGCCGCGCACCCGGACTGACGTTGACCAGCAGCGGCGCGTAGCAGTGCATGACGATGATGTCGGAGTTCTTCTCCATCTGGGTCATCCACGCGGCGTCCCCGATCGCCGCGCGCATGTTCGGCGTCGGCGCTTCGCCGCGCGATTTCGCGTTCCACGGCTCGAACGGCGTCTCGTAGGCTCCCCACTCACCGACGAAGATTTTCGGACCCTTGCGGTCGTAGGTTTCGTACTGCGTGGCCGCCTTCTTCACGAACTGGTCGACCGGCAGGTAGTAGTGCTCGTCGAGCACGTCGGGAGTGAGGCTCCTGACGCGCTGGCCGACTGGGTGCTCGAACCCGACGGTCGAGATCACCTGGAGCTGCGGATGGCGCTTCTTGATCGCCTCGTTGAACTGCGCAAAACGCTTGTCGTACGAGCCGGACTTGTCGAACCAGTCCTCGTTGCCGATCTCGACGTAGGTCAGTTTGAAGGGCTGCGGATGTCCGGCTTTCGCGCGCGCGGCGCCCCACGTCGAGCTCGCCGGGCCCGACACGTATTCGATCTCGTCGAGGGCGTCCTCGATGTACGGCTGCAGGTCGGGACCGGGCTCGACGTGCGCACCTTTCAGCGAGTAGCCGGCGTAGACGGCGAGCACCGGCTCGGCACCCATGTCCTCGCACCAGAGCAGGAACTCGTAGAGTCCCAGGCCGTCGGTCGAGCGATAGCCCCAGGGCGCCTGATGCCCCGGACGTTCCGCCAGCGGCCCCAGCGTCTTCTTCCACTCGAATCGATCGGCGATCTGATCGCCTTCGAGGTAGTTGCCGCCCGGGAAGCGCAGGAACTTCGGATTCATGTCGACGAGCATCTGCATCAGGTCTGGACGAAACCCGTTCGCCTGGCCCTTGAACGTCGGCGGAAACAGCGAGACGAGACCGAACCAGATCGTTCCGGGCTGACTGGTCGTCAGCGTCAGGCGCGCGTTCGCCGTCGGCGTGACGACGGTTTCGGGGACGAGCGTGACCTCGTATCGCTTCCACGCGGTCGTCAGCGTGGATGTCGGGCCCTGGAGAGACGCGCTCGCGTAGCGTGCCGTCCCGTCAGCGTTCTGAAGCGAGACCACGATTGCGCCGGTGAAGTTGCCGGCCGATTTCGCAAAGAACGACACCTGATAACGCGCCTTGTTCCTGACCGGGATGCCCCAGTAGCCCTCGTTGGCGATGCCAGCCTCGTGCCCCGGCGACGCCTTGGTGACCTCGAGCCGCAGGCTGGTTCCGATCGCCTGGCTCAGCGGCTGCGCCGGATCGAGCGCCATCGACGCCGCGGCGCCGTCACCCTGGACGAGCGACCAGTGGGCCGGCGACGTCTTGTCGTCGAGGAACGCGCGGTTCCGCACCAACTCCGCATAGAGCCCGCCGTCGTAGCTGTGGTTGATCTCTTCGGTCATCAGTCCGTAGAGCGTCGGACTCACCTTGCCGGATGGCGATCCCGCGTCGATGACGATGGTCGGGTTGGCGTCGCGCATGGACGCGACGCCGAAAAGCAGGACGAGTGGTAGCAGCCGGATCTTCATGAGCAATTGACCTCGCGTGCCGCACATCCTACATTGAAGCCCCGCTGGAGGTCTGATGAAACGGCTGGCACCATGGGCGTGCGCCTCGGTTGCGCTTGGTCTCGTCACCGCCTCCCTGGCGGTGCAGCGTTCGACGCGGTCGTCCCGGCGCTGCGGGGCGGGCGCTGACGCGGCGTCAGCGCGGCGGCGGCAGGCGATCCTCGGCGTGGTGCGATCGGCCGATCGTTCCTATGTCACATCGGTCGGGAACGGATTGCGTTCGAATCCCGCCTGGTGCCAGTACGGATAGATCGGTGTCCGCCGCGACGCGTGATCCAGTGCGCCGATCTGCGCGGGCGTCAGCGTGGTCTCCGCCGCGCCGAGGTTCTGCGCGAGCTGGACCTCGTCGCGGGCGCCGACGATCACGCTCGACACGGTCGGTCGCGCGAGCAGCCACGCCAGGGCGATCTGCGGGATCGTCTTGCCGGTCTCCTTCGCGACCGCGTCGAGCGCCTCGACCACGTCGAAGAGGTAGTCGTCGGGAACGGGCGGTGAGAACTCTTTCGTCGCCGGCAGCCGGCTCACGGCCGGCGGCGGCTGGCCACGGCGGATCTTGCCGGTGAGCCGGCCCCAGCCGAGCGGGCTCCAGACGATCGTGCCGACGCCTTGATCGAGGGCGAGCGGCATCAGCTCCCACTCGAACTCGCGGCCGACCAGCGAGTAGTACGCCTGGTGCGCGACGTAGCGCGGCCAGCCGTGGCGATCGGCGATCGCCAGCGACTTCATCAGGTGCCAGCCGGAGAAGTTCGACGCGGCGATGTAACGGATCTTGCCGGCGCGGACGAGCGTGTCGAGCGTGCTCAGCACTTCCTCGACGGGCGTGCGCGCGTCGAAGCCGTGCAGGTGGTAGATGTCGATGACGTCGGTGCCGAGCCGCCGCAGGCTCGATTCGCACGCCTGGATCAGATGATGCCGCGACGAGCCGACGTCGTTCGGTCCGTCGCCGAAGCGGAAGGTCGCCTTCGTCGAGATCAGCAACCGCTCACGTCGTCCCTGGATTGCCTGGCCGACGATCTCCTCGGAGAGTCCTCTCGAGTAGACGTCGGCTGTGTCGATCAGAGTGACGCCGGCGTCGAGGCACATGTCGATCATCCGGCGCGCCTCGTTCACGTCGCTCTCGCCCCAGGCCTTGAAGAACGGCGTCGCGCCGCCGAAGGTCGCCGCGCCGAGCGACAGTGCCGACACGCGCAGCCCCGATTTGCCAAGATAGCGATATTCCATCTGTCGTTCGTCCTCTGATCCGTCAGTACGGGCGTGAGTGGCGCTGGCCTATTTGAGGGCCCGCGAATAGAACAGATCGTGGTTTCCGGGCGGCTCGAGGCCAGCGCGGCGGATAGCGAGTGCGATCTGTGCCCAGTGCCGCGTCTCGTGCAGCAGGATGTGGAACAGCAGCTTGCGCGGCGTCAGGAGGTAGTCGCCGCCGCTCTGGACCGTGAACGTCCGCGGCTCGTCGGCCGCGTCGTCTTCGAGCGGCACGGCGAAGTGCTCGAGCTCGCGCCGCACCGATCCGCCGTAGTCGAAGAGCGGTGGCGCGTGCCTGCCGCTGAGCCCCGTCTGCGTGTCGAGCGGCGCGTTGGTCAGCCGCTGCAGGTGCCGGCGCTCGACCAGGAAGATGTGATCGATGAGCGAGCCGACCGTCGGATGGCGGCCGCCCGGCTGCACCTCGATCTCCACCGCGTCGGGGTGCGCGGCAAACCACGTCCGCCACTTGTCCCGCTCTTCCTGCGTGTAGCGCAGCAACTCCAGGTAGCTCAGATTCATCGATCACCCCAGGGGCAAGGTCACTTCACGATCTCCGACGGCTCGACGACGGTCAAGGGGCCGAGGTTCAGGGATCGGACGCCAGCCTCGATCGCCTTCCGGTCGCCGACGATCACCACGGCAAACCTGTCCGGCTGAATGTACTTGTCCGCTGCTCGCTGGACCTCGTTCGCCGTCACCGCCTCGATGCGGCGCGAAAACGACTCCCAGTAATCGGCTGGGAGATCGTAGGTGAAGATCTGCGACAGTGCCGCCGCGGCGTCGCGCTCGGTCTCGAAGTAGCGCGGCACGAGACGCTCGGCGAAGTTCTTCGTCCTGGCCAGCTCGTCGGCCGGGATCGGCGGGTGGATGTTGGCCAGCTCGACGAAGAACTCCTTCAGGGCGTCGGCGGTCTTGTCGGTCTGCACGCCGGCGGACGCGTAGAACAGGCCGCCGACACGGCGCATGTCGAAGCGGGACCCGGCGCCGTAGGCGTAGCCGTGTACCTCGCGCAGGTTGTGATTGAGGCGCGAGGTGAACGATTCGCCGAGCACGCCGCTCAGCACCCGCAGCGCGAAATAGTCGGGCGTCGAGCGCTGCACGCCCACCCAGCCGATCCGGATCTGCGACTGCGCGGCGCCGGGCTTGTCGATCAGATACACGTGCCGCGCCGTGAGCTGCGGCGGGTCCGCGAGCGGAGGCGCCGGCGTCCCGGCGCCAGTCGGCTTCCATGTTCCGAGGCTGGACTCGAGCATCGGGACGAGGGAATCCGCGGTGACGTCGCCGACCACCACGAGCCGCGCGTTCGACGGACGGTAGTGCGCGTCGTGGAACGCAACGAGATCGGCCGGTGTGATCGCCTTGATCGCGGTTTCCGTTCCCATCACCGGCGCGCCATAGCGGTGCCGCGCGCCAAAGACCACGTGCGGGAATGCGAGCTGAATCAGCTCCTCGGGGTCGTCCTGCGCCTCGAGCAAACCGGCGAGACGCTCCTCGCGCAGCCGCTTCAGCTCCGACTCCGGAAACGTCGGACGCGCGACGACGTCGGCCATGACGGCGAGCGCCTCGCTGAGCCGCGCCACCGGCACGTGCAGATCGACGGTCGACGCGTCGATGCCGGCGGCGGCCGACAGATCCGCGCCGAGGAAGTCGATGGCGTCGGCGATCTCGAGGGCGCTGCGCTGGCCGGCCCCCTCGTCGAGCATCGCGGCGGTGAAGCTGGCGGCGCCGTAGCGGCCGGCGGGGTCGGCCGCTGCGCCGGCGCGGATTGTCAGCGCCAGGTGCACGGTCGGGACCTTGTGCTCGCCCATCACCCAGACCTGGAGGCCGTTCGAGAGCGTCCGCGTCTCGATCGGCGGGATGCGCAGCGCCGGCGGGGGGCCGACCGGCGGCGCCTGCGCGCGGTCCGGTCCCTGCTGCGCGTTCAGGACAGCCGAGGCAAATGCCGCGAGGGCGACCAGGATGATCCGGGCGGCGCGGTTGAAGCACCTCATTTCTTCGGCTCCACCACCAACTCGACCCGGCGGCTCGACGGCAGGAAGGCCAGCGCGGCGGCGGTGATGTCGTCGGGCGCGAGCGCCCGGTAGCGCGAAAGGTCCTCGTTGAAATACCCCGGGTTTCCGGTGTCGGCGTAGTAGGCGTTCATCTGGTCGCCGACGCCGCCGAACCCGCCGACCCGCTCCATGCGGTCGTAGAAGGACGACTCCACCTGGTTGATCGCTCGTTGGAACTCCCGCGCCGAGGGGTTCGCTCTCTGCAGGTTGGCGATTTCCTCGTCGACAATCGTCCTGATGCGATCGATCGGGACACCAGGCCGAGCGGTGACGACGATCTGATACTCCGAGTTGAGGGTCTTCGAGGACTGATAGGCCGCCACGTCCTGCGCGATCTGCAGGTCGTAGACGAGCCGCTTGTAGAGCCGCGAGTTCTTGCCGCCGGCCAGGATCAGCGAGAGCACGTCGAGCTCCGCGTCCCCGGGCGCCAGGTGCGGCGGCGTGATCCACGTCAGGTAAAGGCGCGGCAGCTGGACGCGGTCCTGAATCGTCTTCTTCTCGACGTGCTGCAGATCCGGGTGCGGGTAGTCGATCGGGCCGATGTGCGTCGTACCGACCGGCACGTCCGCGAACCATCGCTCCACCGACGCCCTGGCTTTCACCGGATCGATATCGCCGGCGATCACCAGGCTGGCGTTGGCCGGCTGATAGTAGGTCTTGAAGAACTGCACGACGTCTGCGTAGCTGGCGGCGCTGAGATCCTCCATGTAGCCGATCGTCGGCCACGAATAGGGATGCCCTTTCGGATAGAGCATCTGCGCGATCTCGATCGGCGCCATGCCGTAGGGCGCGTTCTCGTAACTCTCGCGACGCTCGTTCTTGACGACGTCGCGCTGCGCGTCGACTGTCTTCGGCGACATCGCGTCGAGCAGGAAGCCCATCCGGTCGGATTCGAGGAACAGCGCGAGGTCGAGCGCGTTCGACGGGATGTCGATGTAGTAGTTGGTGCGGTCCTCCGCGGTGGACGCGTTGTTGGTGCCTCCCACCGATTCGAGGAGCTGATCGAAGTTTCCGTAGGGCACGTCCTTCGATCCCATGAACATCAGATGTTCGAAGAGATGCGCGAAACCGGTGCGGCCGGGCTTCTCGCGCGCCGAGCCGACGTGATACCAGACGTTGACGGTGACCAGCGGTACCGTATGGTCCTCGTGCAGGATCACGTGTAATCCGTTGGCAAGGTCGAATTGCGTGTAGGAGACGTCGAGAGGGCGGGCGGCCGGCTGGGCCGCGGCGTGACCGGCGACGGCGAGGACGGCCAGCACGATCGGAAGCAGTCGCCGCATCGTTCAAGAATACGCCAGGGCGCCAGCGCCCGGCGGTGGCTGGCGCGACGTCCGCGGACGAACCGCTCGGATACCATGGATACGATGTTTTCGACGCGCGTGCCGGACGACCGCGTCCCGACGCGTCTGGCACGCGCGCTGGCGGCGGCGCGGGGCCGCGGCGGCTTCGTCGACCTGACGCTCTCGAATCCGACCTGTGCCGGGTTGCCCTATCCCGCGCAGCTGCTCGACGCGCTCGCCGATCCGGCCTCCCTGACCTACCGGCCGGCGCCGCTCGGACTCGAACCGGCTCGCGCCGCCGTCGCGGCCACCTACGCCGCGCGGGGCCTGCCGGCCGACCCGGAACGGATCGTGCTGACAGCGAGCAGCAGTGAGGCGTACTCGATCCTGTTCAAACTGCTGTGCGATCCCGGCCGGTCGACCGTGCTGACGCCGATTCCCAGCTATCCGCTCTTCGATCACCTGGCGCGGCTCGACGGCGTGGCCGTGCGCCGCTATCCGCTCGCGTATCACGGCGCCTGGACGGTGGACGCCGCTGGACTCGATGCGGCCTGGACGGCCGACACGCGCGCGGTGCTGGCGGTCAGTCCGAACAACCCGACCGGCTCGATCCTCCACGACGGCGACGCGGCCGAGCTGGCATCGCGCTGCACGGCGCGCGGCGCCGCGCTCGTCGTCGACGAGGTGTTCCACGACTATCCGTTCGGCGATCGGTTCGACGAACCGGCGGCGCTGCGGCGGCCCGACTGCCTGGTGGCGCGCCTCGGCGGACTCTCGAAGAGCGTCGGCCTGCCACAGGTCAAGCTCGGGTGGATCGCGATCGACGGCCCGGCCGCGCTCGTCGCCGAGGCGCTCGATCGGCTCGAGCTGATCGCCGATACCTATCTGTCGGTGTCGACGCCGGTCCAGGTGGCGGCCCCCTCGCTGCTGCGCGACGCCGCCCCGGTACGCGACGCCATCCGCGCGCGCGTTCGCGCCAACCACGCGGCGCTTCATCGTCTTGCCGCCGCCGCGCCGTCGGTCACCGCACTGCCGGGCGACGGCGGCTGGTCGGCGGTGCTGCGCGTGCCCGCGACCCGCCGTGAGGAGGATCTGGTGGTGGCGCTCGCCGAGCAGGACCACGTCGGCGTGTATCCGGGGTACTTCTTCGATTTTCCACACGAGGCGTTTCTCGTCGTGTCGCTGCTGGTCGAGCCGGAGATGTTCGCGCGCGGTGTGACGCGCGTGCTGGAGCGCGTCGATGCCGCGTGACTTCTTCCACGATCGTCATGCCGGCCTGCTGGTGCCGCTCTTCTCGATCCCATCGCGCACGAGCTGGGGGATCGGCGAGCTCTCGGACCTGCCGGCGCTCGGCGCGTGGCTGTCGGACGCCGGCTTCTCGTTCGTGCAGCTGCTGCCGCTCAACGAAATGGCCGGCGGACAGAATTCTCCCTACTCGGCGTTGAGCGCGATGGCGATCGATCCCATTTTCATTGCGCCGTCGGGGGTGCCGGACATCGAGGCGCTCGGCGGCGAGGCGGTGCTCGACGAGCGCGAGCGCCGGCAGCTCGAGGCGGCGCGGCGTGCGCCGACCATCGACTACGGCCAGGTGCGGGCGCTCAAGACCAAGGCATTTCGCGCCGGCTTCGCGCGCTTCCTCGAGGTCGAATGGCGCGCCACGACGCCGCGCGCGCGGCGGCTGCAGCGGTTCACCGAGCGCGCCCGCTGGTGGCTCGACGCCTACGCGATCTTTCGCGCCCTGCACGCCCGCTACGAAGGGCGCGCCTGGACCGAGTGGGAGCCGGCGCTGCGCGACCGCAGCCCCGCGGCGCTCGCGCAGGCGCAGGCCGAGCTCGGCGAGGAGGTTCTCTTCTACGCCTATCTGCAGTGGCTCGCCGCCGAACAGTGGGCGCAGGCGCGCGAGGCGGCCGAGGTCGGCGTCTTCGGCGACTTTCCGTTCATGGTCAGCGGTGACAGCGCGGACGTGTGGTCGCGTCAGGAGGACTTCCGGATGGATGCCTCGGTCGGTGCGCCGCCCGACGCCTTTTCCGAGACCGGCCAGGACTGGGGCTTCCCCGCGTATCGCTGGGACCGCGTCGCCGCCGGCGGGTTTCAATGGCTCGCCGCGCGCGCCCGCCGCAACGCGGAGCTGTACGACGCGTATCGCGTCGATCATCTCGTCGGCTTCTTCCGCACCTACGTTCGCGAAACAGACGGGCGCGCCGGCTTCGTTCCCGGCGACGAGCCCGCGCAGGTGCGCCAGGGCGAGCGCGTGCTCGAGGTGCTGAGCGCCGCCGGGGCGCGCCTCATCGCCGAGGATCTCGGCGTGATTCCAGGCTTCGTTCGCGACGCGCTGCTGCGCCTCGGGATTCCCGGCTTCAAGGTGCTTCGCTGGGAGCGCGACTGGGATCGGGAGGGCCAGCCGTTCAGGGATCCCGGGCGCTATCCGGCGGTCTCGGTCGCGACCAGCGGTACACACGACACCGAGCCGAATGCGCAATGGTGGGACGAGGCGCCGATCGAGGAGCGCCGCGCCGCCGTCGCCGTGCTCGGGGAGGGGCTGCGGGATCCGGACGCGCCGTTCGACGAACGCATCCGCGACGCGATCCTCGACACGCTGTTCCTGTCGGGCTCGGACATCGCGCTCGTGCCGATTCACGACGTCTTCGGCTGGCGCGAGCGGATCAACACGCCCGCGCTGGTGAGCGACGCCAACTGGACATGGCGCCTGCCGTGGCCCGTGGACGCCCTGCAGGCGCATCCGATGGCCGCCGAACGCGCCGTCTATCTGCGCGAGCTGATCGCTCGATCACGCCGCTAGGCCGGCGGCTGGAGGAGCCGACGCTCGCGTGCCGGGTCGGCGTTGCTCCGTATAATACGGTCGATGCCGCGCCGCCGCCGGCTGCTTGCCGTTCCAGGTATTTTGGTTCCCGTCACGGCACTCTTCGTGCCCGTGACGGGCGGTTCGGCTTCTGCAGGGATCCTCTTTTGAAGTCACGCGCGCGGACACTCCTGTGCTGTGTCGTGCTCGAGCTCGGAGCGCTGACCGGCGTGCCGATGCGGCCCGGCGAGATTCAGGCGCTGATGCATACGCTCGCCCAACCGAAGCTCGCGCGGACCAATCCGGACAAGCCCGACGAGGCGGATCCGCCCGTCTCGACTGACGGCGCGGTGGCGATCCGCCCCGGATGGAAACGATTGCCATAGAATTCCGCCCATGTTCCGCCCAGCCGCCGTCTTCGTCCTCCTGCTGATGTCGCGCGCCGCATTCGCCCAGGCGCCCGACTGGACCGCCGTCGAGCGCGAGGCGGTGAAGACCCTGCAGGACTACGTCCGCATCAACACGTCCAACCCGCCCGGCGACGTGACGAAGGCGGCCGACTACCTGCAGGCCCTGCTGAAGACAGAGGGGATCGAGGTCACGCGCTACGAGTCGGGCCCCGGACGCTCCATCCTGCTGGCGCGGCTCAAGGGGGACGGCACCGGCGGCAAGGCGATTCTCCTCGAAAGCCACATGGACGTCGTACCGACGGACCCGTCCCGATGGCAGGCGGACCCGTTCGGCGCGGCGATCGCCGACGGGAAGATGTGGGGGCGCGGCACGATCGACATGAAGGGGATCGGCACCAGCTACCTCTACGCCTTCCTCGAGCTGCATCGCCTGCACGTGCCGCTCACGCGCGACGTGCTGCTGATGTTCGTGCCCGATGAAGAGGTCGGGGGAGAGATGGGGGCGAAGTGGATGCTGGCCAACCACTACGCCGAGCTCGATCCCGAGTACGTGATCGACGAAGGCGGTTTCGGCAGCCGCGACATGTTCACTCCCGGCAAGCTGGTGTTCGGCATCTCGGTCGCCGAGAAGCGGATCATGTGGCTCCGCCTGCGGGCCGAAGGGGTCGCCGGACACGGGTCGCAGCCGCACGACAAGAACCCGAACGAACACCTGGTGGCCGCGCTGTCGCGTCTGTTCGCGCAGCCCCCGGCCGCGGCTCCCTTTCCGGTCGTCGACACGATGAAGCAGCGCATCGGCGCGCCGCTCACGGAGAACAAGTTCAATCGCGCGATCCAGACGTCGACCATCTCCCTGACCAGCCTGCGATCCGGCGTCGGCGATCCGCCGCGCGCCAACGTCATTCCGTCCGTCGCCGAGGCGACGATCGACTGCCGCGTGCTGCCGGGCATCAGCAAGGAAGACTGGCTGGCGAGCATCGAGGAGCGCCTCGCCGATCCGACGGTGAAGATCGAGATCATCAACGCGGGCGACGATCCGGTCGTCTCGACGCAGGATTCGCCGCTCTATCGCGCCCTCGAGGCCGCCGTGAAGCGGCAGCATCCCGACGCGATCGTCACGCCGATGACCGTCCCCTACGGGACCGACGGCAATGCCTACCGCCCGCGCGGCGTCAAGGCGTACGGATTCTTTCCGGGCATCATCCCGGCAGCGTCCATCCTCTCGATGCACGGAGACGCGGAGTTCATCCCGGCCGACGCGCTGGGGCCGGCGATTCAGATCCTCTTCGACGCGCTGAAGCAGACCGCGGCCCGGTGAACGGCCGCGCCTCAGGCGCCGAAGATCGTGACCGCCGCCGTTCCGAACATCGGCGCGTTGACCCGTACGAACCGCGCCGAGACGTCGGGCAGCAGCACCCGCACCGGCACGCCGAGCGGATCCCGCAGTGCGCCGGCCAGCGTCGCGCCGGCCGCCGGCTCCGCAGCCGCGGTCGTCCACGATCGTCCGTCTTCGGAGATCTGCACCTCCACCGTGGCGTGCAGCAGCGTGTAGTGCCCGCGCGTGCGGATCTCGACGGCCCGCATCCGGCGCGGCGCGCCGAGGTCGAACGTCAGCCATCCGTCGCGTTCGATCCCCTCGATGCCGCGCAACGCCGGGCCGGGCGTCACCTGCGGCGCGAACGGGGCTGCCGGCAGCAGGTACAGGCGACCCACGCTATTGATGCCGATCAAGCGTGACTCGCTCTGGGCATCCATGAAGCTCACCCACTGCGGTGCCGCGGCATGGTTCGCGACGACCGCCACGTAGAGCGGATGGCCGCGCCGCAGCTCGGTGAGGATCGACGGATCGCGGCGGATGAGCGCCCACTGGATGACCGACATCTGCGGCGGCACGTAGCCCGCGTATCCGTTGACGACCGGCAGGTGGTGCGAGGTGACGCGGTACATCGCCGCGATGTTCACCAGGTCGTCGTCGGCCGGCAGCTCCAGTACGTGGGCGCCGGCGGCGAGCGGCGTGCCAAACGGCGGCGGCGGCACGCCGAGCGGCATCGGCAGGATCCAGCCGTCGACCACGGCCAGCGCACACACCAGTGACGCGATCCCGAGCGAGCGGCGGCGATCGTCGGTCAGCGCCGCGACCGCAAGGCCGGCCGCTATCGAGAGACACAGCGTGGCCAGCATGAAAAAACGGGCTGGTACGCGCAGGGCGCTGAAGCCCGGCAGCCACGCGATCCAGTCGTATGCGTGCCATAGCGACCCGCTCGACCACTGGGTGGGCGAGGGGCCGGCCGACAGCCATGCGAAGAGCAGCGCGCTGCCCGCATAGAACAGGAACGTGCGGCTCAGGACGCGGCGCCGCCGGAAGATCAGCGCGGCGAGAACGGCGAGCAGGCCGGCAAGGCCGGGGAAGAGAAAGTCCTCCTGCGTCCGTGCCGCGTGGACGGGCCAGAACCGCACCAGCGGCGAGGCGTGCGTGAACGACGCCCAGGTGGAACCGAACATCTCCATCTCGGTTCGCGTTCGCGACAGGTTCAGCCGTTGCTGCACGCGGTAGTACTCGGAGAGCACCGGCAGCAACGGCAGCGACGAGACCACCCAGGCCCCCGTCACCGCCGCCGCCCGCCGCCACTCGCCGGCCCGGCAGGTGAAGACGGCGATCCAGAGCGCGACGAGCACCGCGAAGAAGAACAGGTAGTAGCCGTTCGACAGCGACTGCAGCAGCCACGCCACCGCAAACACCACCAGCCAGCGGCGCCGCCCGTCCGCGCGGTAGGCGTGCAGCGCAAGCAGCGCGACCGGCATCCACCAGGTGACCAGGACCTGCAGGTGCGACAGCTGCGAGGCTCGGTATGGGGCGAAGAGCCAGATCAGGCCGGCGCACCAGGCGGCGTCGCGCCGGCCGGTGAGACGCTGCACCAGCGCGTGCACCGCCAGCCCCGACCACCAGACCGAGGCGATCAGCAGCAGGTTGTAGGCGAGGAGCGGTGATCCGCCGAGCCACTGGATCGGCGACCCGAGGACGCCGATGCCGGCCTCGTGTTCGGTGAGCGCCAGCGCATCGGGCATCGGCCAGTAGAAAGGCGCGTTCCACATGGCGCGCGACAACGGCACCGTGTGCGCGTTCCACCAGAGGATGAACGTGTTGAGAAGCGGATCACCGGGGTCGGAGGGGAAACGGCTCGCAAGGTGGAGCGGCAGCGGCCACGACCAGGCGGCGGCGAGAAGGAGGTAGGCGGCGGCCAGTGCCGCAGCCGCCCGCGGTGCCGCCGCCGAAGGTGCTAAAGGGGCTAAAGGGGCCAAGGGGGCTAAGGGTGCTGGTGCTAAGGGTGCCAACGGTGCTGGTGCTAAGGGTGCCAACGGTGCTGGTGCCAAGGGTGCGACCGGACGGTCTGCATCGCCAGCCACCTACTGCACCGGCACCGCTACCCACCGCGTGCTCCGCACCTTTACCAGCCCCATTAGCACCAGCACCCTTAGCCCCCTTGGCCCCCTTAGCACCTGCGGCGTCACCTTCACGCGCGCCAGCCTCCCCTCCGCATCTGTTCTCAGCGCAGCAGAATAGGGGACTCGATTACAAAAACGCAAACGGGCCGACAGCATTGCAATCGCGGCGCGTCGGCGCGTCGGGGACCGCGGTCACTGATCTGTAGCGTTCGGTGCAGGTTGCGAGCATCCGCGGCAGCGCTGGTATCCGTGGTCCGGCCGTTGCACCGCCGCCGCACGACACCATTATGGCTATCGCACCCGCCACCGCCGAACGTCCGGAAGCGCCCTTGTTCGCCGACGGTCTCGGCGAGCGTGTTGTCGCCATCGACGCCCCCACGGGCGACCTGCTGCAGATTCTGCGCGTCCGTCCGCAGCTGCTGGCGGTCCCCTCGTTCGAGTTCGCGTTGCGCGAGCGCGCGGCGCGGCTGGCCAACTTCCGCCACGCCTACTACGCGCGTGTCCGCCGCATCGATCGTCATCCGGGCGGCCTGGCGATCGTGTCGGACCACGTCGAAGGCGTGCGACTCTCGGAGATGTTGCGGGTCGCGCACGCACGCGGACTGACCCTCGAGCTCAACGCCGCGCTGTGCCTGCTGCGCCAGCTCGTGCCGTCGCTGGCGCTCCTGCACGAGAACGCCCGCGACGTGGCGCACGCGATCGTCGGGCCCGAGCGCCTGATCGTCACCCCGCGCGCGCGGCTCGTGGTCGTCGAGCACGTGCTCGGATCGGCAGTCGAGCAGCTGCAGTTCAGCCGGGAGCGCCTCTGGCAGGAGCTGCGCGTCGCCGTGCCGGCCTCGGCCGGCCCGACCCGCTTCGATCATCGCGCCGACGTCACCGCGATCGGCCTGACGGCGCTCGCGCTCGTGCTCGGACGTCCGCTGACCGACGACGAATATCCGCATCGTGCGACGGCGCTGCTCGGCGACGCGCGGGCCCGTGGCGCCGACGGCGAGTCGCAGCCGCTGCCCGACTCCCTCCACACGTGGATCGCCCGCGCGCTGCAGCTCGATGGCCGCCAGGGCTTCACCTCCGCGACCGACGCGCAGATCGCGCTCGAGGACGCGCTTGCCGAGGACACGGGATTCATCGCGGCGCCGGTGGCGCTCGAGACGTTCCTGTCGCGCTACATCTCCGCGATCCTGGAGCCGTCGACGCCAGTCGCGCAGGCGCCGAAGCCGGCCGCCGCGCCGGTCGCGCCGGTCGAACCCGTGCCCGCGCCGAGGCCGCTCGCCAACGCCAATGTCGCGCCCATCGTGGTCGCGGCGCCGCTGCCGCAGGTCATTGTTGCGCCTCCGGCGGTTGCGCCTGCGGCGATTGCGCCTCCCGTGGCTATGCCTCGGGCCGCCGCGTCTTCGGCTGCCGCGCCGATCGCCTCTGCGACGATCGTACCCGTGGCGCCGGTCGCACCCGTCACGATCGCGCCTCCGGTTGCGCCGCCGCCGCCCGTCGCTGCGGCGCCGGCACCCGCGTCGGACGTCGAGCTCTACACGCCCGCGCCGGTCGCACCTTCAGTCGCGCTGCCATCATCGCCGGCGCCGTCGCCCGCGGTGCCGCCGCGCGACATCACCGATCTGCTCCGGGACCTCGACCTGCCGGGCGCCCCCGCCTCCGCGCAGGCGACGGAGCGCCAGACGGAGTCATCCACGCCGGTGCGTCGGGGCGGCGGCTCCGGAAACTGGCGCTGGATCGCCGCGGCTGCGCTCGGGCTCGTCGTGCTCGTCGGGGGCGGCATTGCCGCCACGCGCGTCTACCGGAAACCGGCCGCGCCGTTGCTCGGCACGCTCTCGGTGCAGACCAATCCTGCCGGTGTGCCCGTCTTCATCGACGGAGTGGCCCACGGCAGCACGCCGGCGCGAATCTCGCTCAGTTCCGGCTCGCACATTCTCGAACTGCGCGGCCACGGCGTGCCGCGCGTCATCCCGGTCACCATCACGAGCGGCGCGGAAGCATCGCAGTATCTGGAGCTGACCGAAGCTCCTTCGACCGGCAGCCTGCTCGTGCAGTCAGATCCGGCGGGCGCTCGTGTGACGATCGACGGCACCGACCACGGCCCCGCCCCGGTCAGCGTCACCGATCTCGCGCCGGGCGAGCACGAACTCCTGCTGCAGGCCGAGGGCGCGACGCCGGTGCGCCAGAAGGTGACCATCCAGGCAGGCGTCACCGCGTCGATTCTCGCGCCGGTCGCCACCGCGTCGGCGGGTCCGGTGTCGGGCTGGATCACCGTGAAGGCGCCGGTCACGATCGAGCTGCGTGAAGGCGGCCGCCTTGTCGGCACCTCCGACGCCGACAAGATCATGATGGCGGCCGGCCGCCACGACGTCGAACTGGCCAACCAGACGCTGGGCTACCACTCGACCCGCACCATTCAGGTGCCGCCCGGCAAAGTGACCGCGATCGCCGTCGATCTGCCGCAGGGGACGATCAACGTCAACGCCTCGCCGTGGGCGGAAGTGTTCATCGACGGCCGCCGCGTCGGCGAGACGCCGATCGGCAACCTGTCGCTGCCGATCGGTCCGCACGAGGTGCTGTTCCGTCATCCTCAGCTCGGGGAAAAACGCCAGGCCGTGTCGGTCACGCTGAATGCGCCGGCGCGGTTAGTCGTTGACATGAAATAGGGGAAGACCATGCACTCACCTTCACGCCTGATTCTGCCGTTCCTGCTGGCTGCCGCGATGACCCGTGTCGCGTTCGGCCAGGTGCCGTCGCGCGATGGCATCGGCGCCGCGCGCGATCTCTACGCGTCGGCGCGCTACGACGAAGCGCTCGCCGTGCTGAACGACCTGCGTCCCACCGAAGCGCCCGGATCGGGGGTCGATCTGAAGTCGGTCGAGCAGTATCGGTCGCTCTGCCTGCTCGCGCTCGGCCGCGGCAACGAGGCGGAAGCCGCGATCGGCGCGGTGGTCACCGCCGATCCCGCCTACCTGCCGGGCGACGCCGAGGCGTCGCCGCGGGTGCGCACCGCGTTCTCGGACGTTCGCAAGAAGCTGCTGCCCGACATCGCGGCCAAGCGCTACGGCGATGCGAAGGCCACCTTCGATCGCAAGGACTACCTGCGCGCCGCCGCGCAGTTCCAGCAGGTGATTGCGCTGCTCGACGATCCGGACATGGGCGGCCGGCTCGCCGACCTGCGGACGCTGGCGGCCGGTTTCCTCGATCTCGCGACCGCCGCGGCGACGCCGCCCGAGCCGCCGAAGCCGCCGGCCCCGGTCGCGGCTCCGACGGCGCCCGCGCCAGTCGTTCCGACGCCGGATCCGAATCGCATCTACACCGCGGCCGACGCCGACGTCGTGGCGCCGGTGATCGTGACACAGGACATGCCGCGACTCCTGCCGATCATGAAGCAGCAGGCGCGCTCGCGCGGCGTCGTCGAAGTGGTCATCGACGAGCAGGGGCGCGTCGCGGCGATTGCGGTGCGTGAGTCGATCCAGCCGATGTACGACGCGCAGCTGCTCGCCAAGGGGCGCGACTGGCACTATCAGCCGGCGACGATCAACGGCAAGCCGGTGAAGTACCGGAAGCTGATCCAGCTGAACATCGCCGGTCAGCTGTAGTCCGGCGCGCTGCCGGCTGGCAGGGAATTGGCAGCGGATCGCGGCCATGCAGAGCCGCATCTCGCTCGCCGAGCTCATCGATAGCGACCTCCCCCTGCGGACAGAGGAGGCCGTGACCATCCTCCGCGAAGTATGCCGGCAGTACAGCGCCGGCATTCTCCATGGCATTCCGAACGCGACCGTCATCAGGCTGACGCCGGAGGGTTCGGTCGTCGTCGAAGGACCGGTCAGCCGTGACCAAGATCCCGTTCACGCCGCGGCCGAGCTGCTGACAGATGTGCTGCCGGGCTTCGACGCGCCGGCTGGATACAGAGTGCCGGGCGGGCTGCGTCTCGTGCTCGCGCGTGCCTTGCGGCGCATCGATCTGCCGCCGTTCGCCGACGTTGCCGACTTCTGCGAAGCGCTCGCGCGCTTTGCGAGCCCGGATTCGCGCGAGACCGTGCGCGGGTTGTTTCACGGATGGTCCGCGCGGCGCGCGTTGGCGCCCGAGCGGATTGCTGCGCACGAGCTGACCATCTCCGACATCCGGCGCGCACGGCGCGCGACCGGTCTGACGCTCGAAGACATCGCGCGCGGCTGCGCGGTGCCGGCCTGGCGGCTGCGCGAGCTCGAATGGGGATATCTGTACAACTGGACCGCAGACGAGCGCGGACGCGCCGAGCTGGGCAGCTACGCTCGTGCCGCGGGACTCGACGCGGCGCTCGTCACGTCGGTCGCCTGGCCGCTCCTGGCAACCGCGGCCGTGCAGCCGGCCGCCGGCGCCACCTTGCCCGCTCTCGCTGGCGTCGAGTGGACAATCCTGCCGGAGCCGCCGGCGATTGCGGCGCCGATTCCGTGGCCGGTGAAGCCACTCGCGCCGCCGCAGCGGCCGGTGGTGACGCGCCATCGCTGGGCTCTCGCCGTAGCGGCCGCGATCCTGATCGTCTCGGCGTCGATCGGGCTGCGCCCTGACCCCCCGGCGGCCACCCTCGCGGCGGCAGAGCCCCGCGCGGAGGCGATACCGGCGGAATCGACCGCCGCTTCCCCGACCTCGGAGCTGACTCCACCGATCGCGGCGCCGAAACCGGCGCGGGCCCGCGCGCGCCCCGTGGCCTACGAGCGTCCGTCCGAGACCACGCGCGCGCGCGCAGCGAAGAGCCGCCCTCGGCCGGCACCGCCGCCGCAGCACAAGTCGTTCCTCAAGCGCGAACTCTTTCGCATCGTCTTCCGCTGATCATCGGGTAAACTGGCCGTAAGTTGATCAGTCTGAGGCAGTTGCTGTGCGCCGCCGCCGGCGTGGCCGGAATGATGTGTGTGGCCTGCGCCGCCGCCGTTCCAGCCGACGCTCCACCCAGGCTCGCGCGCGCCGACGTGCGGCTGGCCGCCGAAACGGAGACGATCGAGGCGCTCGTGCCGCGCAACGCCACGCTCGACAGCCTGCTGCGCGCGCAGCATATCCAGCAGTCGCTCGTCGTGGGCGTCGTCGGCGCCGCGCGTACCGTTTTCGATCCGCGACAGATCCGATCGGGGCGTCCGTACCGGCTCGTCCGCTCGCTCGACGGCCTGCTCAGTGAGTTCGTCTATGAGATCGACGCGGATCGGTTTCTCCGCGTCGCGGCGCCGGATCGCGAGCATCCCGATGCGCTCGACGCGAAGGTGCTGCCGTTCGACAAACAGATCGACGTCGCCCTCGTCGACGCTCGAATCGAGAAGGGGGCGCCCTCGCTGATCGCCGCCATCGAACGAGCCGGCGAGAACATCCAGCTCGCGCTGGGGCTGGCCGACGTGTTCAGCGGGCAGGTCGACTTCAACACCGAGCTGCAGCCGGGCGATCGCTTCCGGGTGCTAGTCGAGAAGAGCACCCGGGACGGCCAGTTCTCGAGCTACGGCGCCATCGTCGGCGCATCGCTGGTGGTCGACGGGCATACCGTGCAGGGCTTCCGCTGGGTCGATCCGGCTACCGGGAAGGCGGGCTATTACGACGAGCACGGGCGCTCGCTGCAGCGTTTTTTCCTCAAGTCGCCGCTGAAATTCGAGCCGCGAATCACCTCGCGTTTCAGCCAGCATCGGTTGCATCCGATCGACAACGTCGTCAAGCCGCACCTCGGCGTCGATTTCGCGGCCCCGGCCGGGTCGTCGGTGGTGGCCGTGGCGGCCGGGACCGTCGTGTCGGCGAGCTTCAGCGGCGGCAGCGGCAACATGGTGCATCTGAAGCACGCCGGCGGCTTCGAGACCTTCTATCTGCACCTCTCGTCGTTCGGACCCGGCGTTCGCGCGGGCACGCACGTGGCGCAGGGGCAGATCGTCGGCCGCGTCGGCATGACCGGATCGGCGACCGGCCCGCATCTCGACTACCGTTTGAAGCGCGAGGGGGTGTTCGTCAACCCCGTGTCGTTCCACGCGCGGCAGGCGCCGGGCGAGCCGATTTCGGCCGCGTTGCTGCCGGTGTTCGCCACCGCCCGCGATGCGTCGCTGTCCCGCTTGAATCCGACGCTGCTCGCCGCCGCCGGGCCTTCGCCTAAGCCTGACGCCATCCACTGAATCGCAGCGGAGAGTTGGAAGCTGCGCTCTGGAGATTGATCTCCTGAGTCGTGCGCGTCTCTGCGTCGGCCGGTGATGGAGATCGGCTGGAGAACCCCAGCCTCCAGCCTCCGCGCTAAGATACACGGATGTCTCTGCTCCGCCCATTCCGAGCCGTCCGTCCGGTACGGGAGCGCGCGGCCGCGGTGTCCTCCGTTCCCTATGACGTCGTCAGCACCGACGAGGCGCGGCGGCTCGTCGAAGGCAATCCGCTCAGCTTCCTTCACGTCACCCGTTCGGAGATCGATCTGCCCGGCGGCACCGATCCGTACACCGCGCAGGTGTACGCGCGGGCGCAGGCGAACTTCGCGGCGCTCCGCCGCGATGCGCCGCTCGTCGAAGAGGACGCGCCGTCGATCTATTTGTACCGACTCCGCATGGGCGGCCACGAGCAGACGGGCGTCGCGGCGTGCTTCTCGCTCGACGAGTACGACCAGGATCTGATCAAGAAGCACGAGCGGACGCGGCGGGACAAGGAAGACGATCGCACCCGGCACATCGTCGAGCTGCGGGCGCAGACGGGCGTGGTCTTCCTCACCTACAAGGCGAGCGACGAGCTCGATCATCTGTGCCGCCTGGTGACCGCCGACGAGCCGATCTACGACTTCCGCGCCGACGACGGAATCCACCACACGATCTGGAGGGTGCCGGCGCGGGAGACCAAGGCGATCGTGGACGCTTTTGCGGCGATTCCGGCGTTGTACATTGCCGATGGCCACCATCGGGCGGCGAGCGCCGCGCGGGCGCGGGCCGAGCTCACGGCGCGCGGGGAGGCGGGCGAGGCGAACGCGTTCATCGCGGTGGCCTTTCCGGACAACCAGATGCAGATTCTTCCCTACAACCGCATCGTCAAGGACCTTGCCGGCCAGACGCCGGCGCAGTTCCTCGCGGCGCTCCGCGAGCGGGTGCCGGTGCAGCCGGGCGTGGCGACTCCGGCGGGGAAGGGACAGGCGTCGATGTACCTCGACGGCGCGTGGTACGGGCTCGATTTGTCGGCGCTCCAGCCGGCCGACGGCTCGCGTGCCGCTGCGCTCGACGTGGCGCTGCTGCAGCAGCACGTGCTCGAGCCGCTGCTGAAGACTGGCGACATCCGCACCGACAAGCGGATCGACTTCGTCGGCGGGGCGCGCGGCACCGCCGCGCTCGAAGCCGCGGTCGAGGACGGACGCGCCGCCGTCGCCTTCTCGATGCATCCGGTGACCATCGCCGACCTGATGTCGATCTCCGACGAGGGGGGCATCATGCCGCCGAAGTCGACCTGGTTCGAGCCGAAGCTCCGCGACGGGCTGCTGATCCACACGCTATGAAGGTGCTCATCGCCGACCCGTTCGAGAAGAGCGGTCTGGAGGGGCTGCAGACGGCAGGCTGCGAGATCGTCTACGAGCCGGACCTGAAGGACGAGTCGCTGACGCGGGCGATCGGCGCGCACGGCGCCGAGGTCCTGGTCGTGCGCGGCACGAAAGTGACGGCGCCGATGCTCGACGCCGGACGGCTGTCGCTCATCGTGCGGGCCGGCGCCGGCTACAACACGATCGACGTGGCCGAAGCTTCCCGCCGCGGCATCTACGTCTCGAACTGCCCGGGCAAGAACGCGATTGCGGTGGCGGAGCTGGCGTTCGGCTTGATGCTCGCGCTCGATCGCCGCATTCCCGACAACGTGGCGGAGCTGCGCGCGGGCTCCTGGAACAAGAAGGAATACTCCCGAGCGCAGGGCCTCTACGGGAGAACGCTTGCCCTGATCGGCGTCGGCAGCATCGGCCGGGAGATGATCCGCCGCGCCGCCGGCTTCGGGATGCCGGTGGTGGTCTGGAGCCGCCGCTTCGACGGCGAGCGGCGGCCGATGACTGACCTCGAAGCGCGCGAGCTCGGCGTCGAGCCCGCGCTGCGGGCGATCCCGATCGACCTCGTCCCGACGCCCGCCGACGCCGCCGCGTGCGGCGACGTCGTCAGCCTGCACGTCGCGCTCGCTCCCGAGACGAAGCACCTCGTCGATGCCGGCCTGCTGGCGCGGATGAAGCCGCGCGCGATGCTGATCAACACGGCGCGCGGCGAGGTGATCGACTACGCGGCGCTCGCCAGCGCCGTCCGGGAGCGCGGTCTGAGAGTGGGCCTCGACGTCTACGCCAGCGAGCCGGCGGCGGCGGCCGCGCCATTCGCCGACCCGCTCGTGTCGCTGCCCGGCGTCTACGGCACGCATCACATCGGCGCCTCGACCGAGCAGGCGCAGGAGGCGATCGCCGGCGAGACCGTGCGGATCGTCAGAAGCTACAAGGAAACGGGACGGGTGCCCAACGTGGTCAACCTGGCGAGGCGCACGCCGGCCACCCACATGCTCGTCGTCCGCCATCGCGACCGCCCCGGCGTGCTGGCGCACGTCTTCACCCACCTGCGCCAGGCCGACTTGAACGTGCAGGAAACCGAGAACATCGTCTTCGAAGGCGCCGAGGCGGCGGTGGCGCGGATCAATCTCGACGGGGCACCGTCGGACGATCTGTGCCGGACGATCAAGTCCGCCAATGCGGACGTGCTGGATTTGCAACTAGTGAGGCTGTGACATGACGACCGCGACGACGCATCGGATTTTCAATTTTTCCGCCGGCCCGGCAGTGTTGCCGCTCGAGGTGCTCGAGGAGGCGCAGCGCGACCTGCTGTCGCTGCCCGGCGTCGGCATGTCGATTCTCGAGGTCAGCCACCGATCGAAGGCGTTCGACGAGGTGATCCAGGGGTGCGAGGCCGACATGCGGACGCTGGCCGGCATCCCCGCGAACTACAAGATCCTCTTCCTGCAGGGCGGCGCGAGCCTGCAGTTCTCGATGGTGCCGATGAACCTGCTGCCGAGCGGCGGCTCGGCCGATTACATCGTGACCGGCGTGTGGGGGCAGAAGGCGGTCAAGGAAGCGAAGAAGGTCGGCGGCGTCAAGATCGCCGGCAGCACCGAGACGGGTCACTTCACGCGGGTGCCGAAGCAGGACGAGCTGACGCTCGATCCGAGCGCCGCCTACGTGCACATGACGTCCAACAACACGATCTACGGCACCGAATGGAAATGGCTGCCGGAGACCGGGAGCGTGGCGCTCGTCTCCGATATGTCGTCGGACATCTTCAGCGGTCCGGTGGACATCAAGAAGCACGCGCTCATCTACGCCGGTGCGCAGAAGAACCTGGCGCCCGCCGGCGTCACGCTCGTCATCGTCCGCGACGATCTGCTCGAACGCTCGCCGGCGTCCCTGCACACCATGCTCAGCTACAAGGTGCAGGCCGAGAACCAGTCGCTCTACAACACGCCGCCGGTCTTCGCGATATACGTGATGCGGCTGGTGATGGCGTGGCTGCTGAAGAACGGCGGCCTCGCGGCGGTCGACGCGATCAACCAGCGCAAGGCCGACACGCTCTACGCCGAGATCGATCGCAGCGGCTTCTACCGCGGCCACGCCGCGAACGACGCGCGGTCGCGCATGAACGTGACCTTCCGCCTTGGCAGCGAGGAGCTGGAGAAGAAGTTTGCCAAGGAGGCGACGGCCGCGGGCCTCGACGGCCTCAAGGGACACCGCTCGGTCGGCGGCATGCGCGCCTCGATCTACAACGCGTTCCCCGCGGCGGGCGTCGACGCGCTCGTGCAGTTCATGCAGGAGTTCGAGAAGAAGAACGGGTAGCGCCGGGAGGCCCCGCCCGAGCAGCGATGCAGACCTGCCCGAACTGCGGTACGGCGCTTCAGGTCGAATCGTCGGCCGAGTGTCCGCGCTGCGGCGTGGTGTTCGCCAAGCTGCACGGCCAGGAAGTGTGGCCGGTCGCTGGGCGCGTCGACGCGCCGCCGGCGGCGGACGTCGCGACGCCGGCGGCGAATCAGGCCTCGGACCTGGTGCGCATCGTGCGGTTCGCGACGCTCGTGGCGCTTGCCGTCTGGAGCGTCAGCCTCGCCCGAGTGGGGATCACCCCGAACGTGGACGGGTCGTTCCTGCACCTGCCGGATCTCGTCTTCCACGAAGCGGGCCACGTCATCTTCGGCTTCTTCGGCCGCTTCATGACCGTGCTCGGCGGCAGTCTGTTCCAGTGCCTCGTGCCCGTGCTCTGCGCGGTCGCATTCCTGCGGCAGCGAAACATGTTCGCGGCAGCGCTTTGCGTGTGGTGGCTCGGTCAGAACCTCCTCGATCTGGCCCCTTACATCGCCGACGCGCGTGCGCTGCAGCTGATCCTGCTTGGCGGTCACACCGGCGCCGAGGTCGAAGGGCACGACTGGGAGTACCTGCTCACCGAGCTGGGCTGGCTGCATCGCGACGTCACGTTCGGGCTCGCCGCCTACCGCGCCGGGCTGGTCACGATGGCGGCAGCCCTGCTGTGGGGAGCCGTCGCCGCCTGGCGCGAGGCTTCGACCCAGGCCACCGGCATCGACGCGTAGACCGCTGGGGGACGGGCCGACCCGAGCGACTGAACCGTTTAGCTCAATGTTTGCAACTGGTTACGATGGTACGAAAGTCTTACAATCGCCCTGGCTCAGGCTTGCTATCGTGAGGGCTCCCGGAACCGATTTCAGGAGCCAACATTGACGACACTCCGTAAGGCCGTGCGGACGGCCTACACGCTCTCGACCGTGAACTGGATCACCGCGTTTTTCATGATCGCCTTCCACGCTCTGGCGATCGTGGCGCTCTTTTTCTTCTCCTGGACCAATTTGCTCGTCGCGCTGGCGCTGCACTGGATGGCGGTCGGCTTCGGCATCAGCCTCGGCTATCACCGTCTGCATACGCACCGCGGCTTCAAGACGTCGAAGGCCTTCGAGTATTTCCTGGCCGTCTGCGGGACGATGACTCTCGAAGGCGGGCCGATCTTCTGGGTCGCCACGCATCGTCAGCATCATCAGCTCTCGGACCACGAAGGCGATCCGCATAGCCCGCGCGACGGCGCCTTCTGGGCGCACATGGGCTGGATCCTCTTCGGCGACACGCACCACAACAATACCGAGCTGATGGGGAAGTACGCGCCGGATCTCGGGCGCGACCCGTTCTACCGCTGGCTCAACTCGTATCACTGGATTCCGCTGACCGCGACCGGCCTGATCCTGCTCGCCATCGGCGGCTGGTCGATGGTCCTCTGGGGCATCTTTCTCCGCGTCGTCGTCGGGCTGCACGGTACCTGGCTCGTGAATTCCGCGACGCACATGTGGGGCACGCGCCGCTTCGAGACGCGCGACGACTCGCGCAACAGCTGGTGGGTGGCGCTCCTGACGTTCGGCGAGGGCTGGCACAACAACCACCATGCCCATCCCGTCTCGGCCCGCCATGGCCTCGCCTGGTGGGAGTTCGACATCTCGTGGATCACCCTGAAGGTGTTCAACGCGATCGGCCTGGTCAGCGATCTGAAGATGGCGAAGCTTCGCGAAGCCGCGATGGAAGAAGCGGCGTAGGCGAACCCTACAGACTTCCGGGAATGGCGTGGCGGGCACGAACCGTGACGCCTTTTCTTTTTGATTGCACATCCAGCGGACGCAGATCCGCCCTGGCGCCCACTGGCGGATCGGGCACGTTCACCACGTAGTAGTGCGCCGCCTCGCGCATGACGCTATCGGCGGCGGCGTCCAGATCGTTGACGTTGAGAAAGGCGTGGCCGCCCGTCTCGCGCGCAAAACCGATGTCCCCGGTGTCGACCTGTGTCGATCCAATGCCCTGCGGGTCGATGACGTAGTAGTTCACGTTGGAGAACGCCAGCTGTCGCAGGGCGTGGATCCACTCCGGCAGCAGGTCGGCGCCGTTGGCCGGCGGCGGCAGCGGCTTGTCGAGCCACGCAGGACCGACGGCGACGATCGTCTTGCGGCGGCCGGGAGCCTCGACGAGCTGCTGCGACAGCGAGGCGAGCGTGTCGAGCAGATGGCTGCCCTGGACGTCGTTGCGCATCGCGCCCGAGGCGCGCACCGAGTAAGCGTCGATGGCCTGCAGCAACCGGCCGCGGTCGCCCGTGCTCTCGGTGTGCGAACCGCTCAACGTCACCACCGCCATGCGATCGGCCGGCCCCATCCGGCTCACCAGCCGGCGTCCCGCTTCGTGGACACGGCCCATCATCTCGGGCCGCAGCGTCACGTCGTCGAGCAGCAGCACGACGAGGCGTCCGGCATAGTCGTCGGATTCAGGGTTCACCAGGGTCAGCGTCTCGACGGGGGCGCGGAACTGGCCAATCCGGACTTCCACGTCGGACGGCTTCAGATCCGTTACCGGCATGCCATTCCGATCCAGGGCCACGAAGTCGATCGTGAGCGTGCGAGGGGATGTCTGCGCCAGGACGGCCGCCGTGACGAGCGTCAACGCAATCCGCAGCATCTCTGGTAGTCTACGACCATGCGCGCCCGGCGCGTCCTTCCGGTTCTGCTTTTCGCCGCCATCGCGACGGCGGTCGCCGCCGCGGCTGTGCCGCAGACGCCAGCCCCCTTCACCGTTCACGAATGGGGCACTTTCACCTCGGTCGCCGGCGCCGACGGCCAGGCGGTGCGCTGGCTGCCGCAGAACGGTCCTGTCGATCTGCCCTGCTTCGTCGAGCACAACCCGCTGCAATTCAAGGGGTCTCTGTCGGGGACCGTGCGCATGGAAACGCCGGTCCTTTATTTCTACGCCCAGCAGCCGCTCGAGACTTCGGTACGCGTCGGCTTCCCGCAGGGCTACCTCAGCGAGTGGTATCCGCACGCCACCGTGACGACGGGGGCGACGGGAGTGACGACAAACGGAACGATCGCATGGCCGTCCGTCCAGGTTGCGCCAGGGACGGCCGGCGCCTATCCGCGCGAGAGCGGCGCCAGCCACTACTACGCCGCGCGCGCGACCGACGCCAGTCCGCTGCTCGTCGCCGCGCAGCCGGAGAAGTTCCTGTTCTATCGCGGCGTCGGCCAGTTCCAGCCGCCGCTGACAGCAATCGCGCGTGACGACGGCAGCGTCGCGGTACGATCGACCGCCGGCGCTCCCATCGGGGACGTCATCTATTTCGAGCGCCGCGGCGGTGCGCTGACCTTCACGTCGCGCCACGCCGCCTCCGCCGAGGTCCTCCTGGCGCGGCCCTCGCTCGACGATGCGTCGGGGGCGCCGCTTGCGGAGCTGAAGAAGATCCTCGTCGCCAACGGGCTCTACCCGCGCGAGGCGCAGGCGATGGTCGACACGTGGAAGGACTCCTGGTTCGAGGAGGGCGCTCGGCTGCTCTACGTCGTGCCGCGCGCCGACGTCGACGCGATCCTGCCGCTGTCGATGTCGCCAGGGCCGGCGGCCCTCGCGCGCGTGTTCGTCGGACGCATCGAGCTGATGACGCCCGCGACACTGCGCGACGTGAAGGCGGCCGTGACGTCGCGCGATCGCCGGATGCTCACGCGATACGGCCGATTCCTGCTGCCCATCGCCGGCCGGGCCGGGCTCACGCTGCCCGTCGATCTGGCGGCGACACTGGCCGACACGCCCGTCCCGACGTGCCGTTGATCTGCGCGCGCGCGGCCTCCGGTCGGACCGAGTAGCCGCGCGGCTCGTGGTCTCCGCTTCGGCGGTTCCGCGGTAATATCCGCGCGTGAAACACTCCACGCTCCGCTATAGCGCGCTCGTTGTCCTCGTCGCCTGTGCCTGCGCGCTGCCGCGTGCGCAGCAGCCGGCCGCCTCCGGCAAGAAGGTCCTCACAGCCGAGGACTACACCAGGTGGCGGACCATCGCGAGCCAGGAAATCTCCGGCGACGGGAACTGGGCCGCCTACGTGCTGTCGTTGACCAACGTAGTGCAGGCGGAGGCGAAACCGGTGCTGCAGCTGGTGCGGCTCGAATCCGGACAGCAGACGGAAGTCGCCAACGCGACGGCGCCGGCGTTCTCGGCCGACTCGAAGTGGATCGCCTATCAGGTCGACCCGTCGGGTGGGCGCGGCGGACGCGGACGCCGGGGCGGCGGCGCAGCCGCCAATCAGCCGGGCGCCGGCGGCGACACCGCGGTGCCGCCGGGATCTCCCACCGCTCAGCCGCCGGCCAATCCCGCTCAGGTAACGACGCCGCCGGGACAGAATCCGGCGACGCAGGCGACGCCGCCAGCGCAGCCCGCGACGTCGACGCCGCCTGCCGCCGCACCGCCCGTGCCGGTGCCGCCGGCGCCGGCCGACGCGCTGCCGCAGGGCGAGCGCGGCCGCGGTGCGGCGCAGGAGCAGCCGACCCGCGTCGAGCTGCGCAATCTCGCGACCGGCGCCGTGAAATCGTGGCAGGACATGCAGGGCTTCGTGTTCTCGCCAGCCTCGACCTTCCTCGCCATGAAG
Source organism: Vicinamibacterales bacterium (assembly GCA_036496585.1). Classification (NCBI taxonomy): domain Bacteria; kingdom Pseudomonadati; phylum Acidobacteriota; class Vicinamibacteria; order Vicinamibacterales; species Vicinamibacterales bacterium. The sequence continues at coordinate 22,199 of DASXLB010000014.1, read as the reverse complement.
CGCCGTCCGGCGAACGCCAACGGCGGCCGCGGCGGCGGCGCGAACGCGAGCGGTGGCGATCAGAACAGCGGCGGCTCTGGAGGCGCGGCGGCGAACGCGGCGCCGGCGGGTCCGCGCGGCACCGACGTCATCCTGCACAATCTCGCGACCGGCCGCGATCAGCTGCTCGGCAGCGTCGGCGACATCGCGTTCAACAAGACTGGCGACCTGCTCGCCTACACCGTCGACGCCGCCGTCAAGGACGGCAACGGCCTCTTCGTCCTCGATCTACAGAGCGGCCGCATCCACGCGCTCGACAACGACGCGAAGGTCTACAACCGCCTGACCTGGAGCGACGATGGCAAGGCGCTCGCCGTCCTGAAGGGCGTCGACGTCGACAAGATGCGCGAGCGCGACAACGTCGTCCTCGCCTTCGCCGACGTCAAGACTTCGCTCGGCGATGCCGAGGCGCAGCCGTCGCTGCTCGATCGGACGAAGGCGAGCGGCTTTCCCAAGGGATGGATCGTGAGCGATCGCGCGGCGCTCGACTGGAGCGACGACGACAAGCGCGTGTTCTTCGGCGCCAAGTCGCAACTGTCCTCGCCTGAGAGCGGGCCGCGAAAGGGCACCGACGAGGAAGCCAATGTCGACGTGTGGAACACGTCCGATGAACGCGTCCAGTCGCTGCAGATGGCGCGCGCCGAACAGGATCGCAACTTCACGTTCCGCCAGGCGTTCGACGTCCCGGCTTCAAAGTTCGTCAAGCTCGCCGACGAGACGCTGCGCGACGTCGACGTGGCGCCGGACGGCCGCTGGGCGGTCGGACGCGACACGCGCGGCTACATCTCCGACTACAAGCGTCCTGCCGCCGACCTCTACCGCGTCGACACGACGACCGGCGAACGGACGCTGATGCTGAAGAACCAGATCATCAACACGTCCACCGGCAGCCACACCTTCGGCGTGTCGCCCGACGGTCGCTTCTTTCTCTATTGGAAGGATGCCAGATTCCAGGCCTACGACCTCGACGCCGGCACCTCGAAGACGCTCGGCGGCTCGATCACGGCGAGCTTCGTCGATCCGGAATTCGATCACCCCGGACCCAAACCCGCAGCCGGCATTGCTGGCTATACCGCCGACAAGAAGTCGGTGATCGTCGAGCAGCGCTACGACCTGTGGGAGCTGCCGCTCGACGGCTCGAACGGACGGAGCCTGACCAACGGCATCGGGACGAAGGGTGAAATCCGGCTGCGCTACGTGCGCACGCTGCCGCTCGATCCCAATCTCGGCAACATCGCTGGCGGCGGCGCCGGCGGTCCTGGCGGCGGATTCGGCGGCGGCGGCGGCCGCGGTGGAAACACTCTTGGGCGCGCGACGATCGATCTGACGAAACCCGTCCTCCTGTCAGCCTATGGAGAGTGGACGAAGAAGGCCGGCTTCTACGAGCTCGCCGGCGGCCAATTGAAGGATCTCGTCTACGAAGACGCCGCGTTCAGCAATCCCGTCAAGGCAGCGAACGCCGACAAGTACCTGTTCACGCGGCAGACCTTCGTCGACTTCCCCGATCTCCAGGTGTCTGGTCCGTCGCTGAAGGACGCCAAGAAAATCAGCGACGCGAATCCGCAGCAGAAGGAGTACGCGTGGGGCCACCGGCTGCTCTTCGACTACAAGCTGAAGGACGGCCAGCGCGCCCAGGGCATCCTCGCGATCCCCGATGACTACAAGCCGGGCGAGAAGCGGCCGATGCTGGTCACCTTCTACGAGAAGAACTCGCAGAACATGCACCGCTACAACGCGCCGTCGTATCTGACCGGCATGGGTTCGTCGCCGATGCAGGCGGTGAGCGAGGGCTACGTCACGATGATGCCCGACGTGTACTTCCACACCGGCGCGTCGCACAGCGACATGCTCGACGCGGTGGAAGCGGCGACGCGCCGCGTCATCGAGATGGGCTACGCCGATCCGAAGCGCATCGGCGTCAACGGCCACAGCTACGGTGGGGAAGGCGCGGCGTTCGTCGGCACGCGCTCGCGGCTCTTCGCCGCGGTCGGCATGGGCGCCGGCGTCGTCGATCTCTTCTTCGACTTCAACCAGAACTGGGGCTGGTCCTACAGCGTGCAGCAGCAGGGATCGGGCGGCGGCAACAACGCCTTCGACTACTACCTCTATTCGCAGGGACGCGAGGCGGTGTCGCCGTGGTCGAATCCCGAGCTGTACAACTTCGAGTCGGCGCTGATGCACGCGCCGGAAGTGACGGCGCCGTTTCTCATCGAGCACGGCGGCGCCGATCCGACCGTGCCCTTCACCAACGGGCTCGCGATGTACAACGCGCTGCGCTTCAACAACAAGAAGGCGGTGCTGCTGGCATATCCGGGCGAGGGCCATGGCTTGCGCGGCATGGCCAACCGCAAGGACCTGACGATCCGTTTCTTCCAGTTCTTCGATCACTACCTGAAGGGGGCGCCGGCCCCGAAATGGCTGACCGACGGCGTGCCGTTCTTGGACAAAGACAGCACGAAGGAATCGAAGTAGACGAAGGACACGAAGGACACGAAGGGACGAAGGGCACGAAGGAGCTGTGCATGTGAGGAACGTCTGGGTCGGCTGCGCGATTGCCATTGTCGGTTCGCTCGCGATGGCGGCGGCGCAGACGGCGTCGCCGGACTGGCGCGCGGTCGAGGACGAGACGATGCGGCATTACCAGGCGCTGCTGCGGCTCGACACGCGCAATCCGCCTGGCAACGAGCACCTCGCGGCTGAGTACCTGAAAGGCGTGCTCGACGGCGAGGGAATTCCCGCCGAGATCCTGGGTAGCGATCCCAATCGTCCGAACCTCGTCGCGCGGCTGAAGGGCAACGGCACGAAGAAGCCGCTGCTCATCATGGGACACACCGATGTCGTCACGGTGGACCCGGCGAAGTGGAAGTACCCGCCGTTCAGCGCGACGCGCGACGGCGGCTACGTCTACGGCCGCGGCACGGTCGACGACAAGGACAACGCCACCGCCGCGCTGATGACGATGATTCTGCTGAAGCGGATGAACGTGCCGCTCGACCGCGACGTCATCTTCGTCGCCGAGGCCGGCGAAGAGGGCGGCGATCCCGTCGGCATCGACTATCTGGTCACGGATCAGTTTGCGAAGATCGAGGCCGAGTACTGCCTGGCAGAAGGCGGCGGCGTCACGCGCAAGGACGGCAAGGTCGCCTACGCAACCATCCAGACGCTCGAGAAGATTCCGCGCCGCATCGAACTGGTCGCCGGCGGCATCTCGGGCCACGGCTCGGTCCCGCTCAAGACCAATCCCGTCGTTCATCTCGCCGGTGCGGTGGCGCGCGTCGGCGACTGGCGTCCGCCGATCCGCCTGAACGAGACGACGGCGGCCTATTTCCAGCGGCTCGCCGAGATCTCGCCGCCCGACGTGGCGCAGCACTACCGCGACGTGCTGTCGAAGGATCCGGCGGTGCAGAGAGCGGCCGACGACTGGCTCTTCGAGCACGAGCCGCGCCATTCGTCGATGCTGAGGACGTCGGCGTCGCCGAACATCATCACCGGCGGATACCGTTTCAACGTGATCCCCTCGCAGGCGACGGCGACGATCGACGTGCGGCTGCTCCCGGACGAGGACCAGGAGGCGTTCCTCGAGCAGGTGAAGAAGGTCGTCGATGATCCGGCCGTCGACGTGAAATACCCGACCGCCGCGATCCGGCCGCCTGGCCGCGAGGCGCGGCTCGACTCCGAGGCCTTCAAGGCGATCGAGGCCGCGGTGACGCGCGTCTACGACACCGTGACGATTCCGACGATGGGGACGGGCGCGACCGATATGGCGCAGCTTCGCGGCAAGGGCGTGCAGTGCTTCGGCATCGGTCCGGCGGTCGACATGGAGGACGGACCGAAGGGTTTCGGCGCCCACAGCGATCAAGAGCGGCTGCTCGAGAGCGAGCTGCATCGCTTCGTCCGCTTCAACTGGGAGATCGTGACCAGCCTGGCGCGGGCGCGCTAGGATCGTCCGTGGCGAGTGCGCACGTCGACAGAGCAGCACTGCGGTTTCCGCCCGGGGCGTTCGTCGCGGCCGGCGGGCTGATTTGTCCGCCGGTGTCGCCACCGGTCTGCTCCGGCGCTTCTTATTCGCGCCGATGACGGCAGCCGCGCAGCCGTTCATATGCCATCAGCGCCCATTGCTCCAGAGACCAACCAGTTTCCGAAGAAGTGTCCGCACTGCGGACGCAAGGCGGAGGGCACCTACGCCGTCGCCGCGGTTCGCGGCCTCGACGCGTACATTGGCGGCTATGCCGTGCCGGTGCTGTTCGACGTGCCGGTCTGCCGCGAGGCGTTCGAGCGCCGGCGCACCGCCGCGGTCGTCGCACTGGCCGTCGTGCTCGTGTCGATCGTCGGCGGAGCGGGACTGGCGATCTGGTTCGCCTTCCACGGTGCCTGGCTGGCGGCGGCGCTCCCGGCGGCCGTCGCCGTGGCGCTTGCGGCCGGCGGCCGCACTGGGTGGGACGCCGCCCTTCTCGACCGGCACATCCTCGGGCTCAGTGCGCGGAGTGTCTCGTCGAGCCAAGCGCGCTTGCGTTTCAGCCGCGGCGAGTACTACGAACAGTGGGCGAAGCTGAATCACGTGAAGCGAACCTAGGCGATCGTGTCGTCGCGGGGACGGAATACGGCGTTGACCTGGTTCGATGGCTCGCCGGCAGAGGTGCGCTCGGCTCGTACGCCCGCACGTCGTGGATACGCGGGTATCGGATTCGCGATCGCAGGCGTTCTCGTGCTGGTGGCCTTCGGAGGCGGTCTGGCGCTCTCTCGATGACCACCGCCCGACGTGTCCGACCGACTATCTCGCCTTCACATACTGACAGCCGACAGCTGCCAATGGCAATGCGCTCAGACTCTCCCCATCCAGTGGAGAATCCCCAGCGTGAGCCATGGCCAATAAGTGATCAGCAGGACACCGATGGCGAGAATGCCAAGCATCGGCAGCGTCGCCCAGGTCACCTCCAGCACCGGCTTCTTGAACCGCACCGACGCGAGCAGCAGGTTCAGCCCGAGTGGCGGGTGCAGGAACCCCAGTTCGAGATTGGCGACGAAGATGATCCCGAGGTGCACGTAGTTGATGCCGTAGATGTCGGCGAGCGGAAGGATCAGCGGCACGACCACGACAATGGCCGAAAAGATGTCCATCAGCGTGCCGACCAGCAGCAGGAACACGTTGAGGAAGAGCAGGAAGACCAGCTTCGAGTGCACGTGCGCCTGCGTCCAGTCGACCAGCGCGCTGGGAATCTGGGCGAAGACGAGATAGTCGGTCAGCCCCGCCGCCACCGCGAGGATCAGCAGCACGCCGCCGACCAGCGCGATGCAGTCCGCCGCGACTCTGAACACGTCCTTCCACGTCGGCAGGTCGCGCGTGACGTAGCGCTGCACGAGCACCGTGTAGAGCGCGGCGATGGGCGCCGTTTCGACCAGCGTGGCGACGCCGCCGACGAACGTGCCGATGACGAAGACCGGCAGGAACAGCTCCCATTTCGCCGTCCAGAGGGCCGCCGTCGCCTCGCGCAGCTGGAACGGCGTCCGCGCGGCGCCGCTGCGGATGCCTTCACGCACCCCGAGCGTGGCGAGGAGTCCCAGCATCAGGAATCCCGGCACCAGCCCGCCGAGGAACAGGTCGTCGATCGGCGCCTTCTGCGAGACGATGCCGTAGAGCATCAGCGGCAGGGACAGCGGAAAGAGCAGGCCCAGCGAACCCGACGCCGTCAGCAGGCCGATCGAGAACCGTTCGCGGTAGCCGCTGGCGACGAGCGCCGGCAGCAGCAGGCCGCCGAGGACGAGAATCGTGATGCCGGAGCCGCCGGTAAAAAGCGTGAAGAACGCACAGAGCGCCGCCGCGGCGATCGCCGTGCCACCAGGCAGCCACCCGACCCAGGCGCGGAACACCCGCAGCAGACGCTCCGACGATTTTCCTTCGGCGAGAAGGAATCCCGAGACCGTGAACAACGGGATGGCGGCGATGCCGGTCGACGTCGTCAGTTCCTGGTAGGCCATCATCGGCAGCGCGATGGGCGGGTTGCCGAGTGTCATCGAGGCGAAGAGAGCGATGCCGCCGAGCAGCGCGAAAATCGGCGCGCCGAGTACGCCGGCGGCCAGGACGAGGATCAGCCATGGCGCCAGCGGGTGGCCTACCAGGCTCGCGCGGCCGTAGTTGAGGGCGAGGCCGGCAACGATCCCGAGCGCCGCGATGGCGCGGCCGGTGACGGTGGGCGAAGCGCGCCAGGCCAGCCGGATCGCGATCAGCGCGAAGCCGACCGGCAGCACGAGGTCCGCAATCCACTCCGGGATCTGCGGTGTGAGCATGTCGCCGGCGGCGCGGTCGCTGGCAACGAGCGCCGCCGCGCCCATCGCGAGCACGGTGCAGATCAGGGCGCCGATCGCCCCTGCGAAGACGTGCGCGATGTCGCCGAGGCGCCCTTTCGGCAGGAATTCGCCGGTGGCCAGCGTCAGGAGCTTGCCGTCGCGCGCGGCGATGGCGGCGCCGAGCATCCCGAGCCACAGGGTCATGGTCGAGACGATGGCGGCTTCGCCCGGGATGGCGGCGTGGAGGAACTTGCGAGCCGCGATCTGGGCGAGCGGCAGCACCATCAGGCCGCCCAGCGCGGCGGCCGCGATACGATTCTCGATCTTTATCCGAAGGGCTTCGCTCCCCGGACTCTCCTGCACGCTCACTCGCGCCCCTCGACTGTCGCTCGGGGTGCCCTGAGCGACGTCGAAGGGCGCGGGCCCCTGGCCCCGCGCCGGCCGCGTGGCTTACTTGCTGCGCTCGCTCCCGTCGCCAGTTTCACTCGCTACTTGCCCTTTGACTTGCGGAACGCGTCGCGCTCCTGGACGGCGATGTCGTAGATGTCGGCCGGCACCATCGAGCCGCGCATCGTCTTGACGAGCTGATCGGCCGCGCCTTGAAACTCGCCGATCGTCTTGGGGTCCAGCGTCGTCACCTGCAGGCCGCGGCTGGTCATGACCTTCACCGACTCAGCGTCCTGCGCCGGCGCCTCGCTGCGCACGCGCGTCTCGAGCGCCTGGGCATCGGTGGTCAGCTTGGCGCGGTCGTCGGCGCTGATTCGGTTCCAGGCGGCCTGCGAGACGAGGAGCGCACCGGTCAGCGGCGCGATCTTCAGATCGAGCATGTACTTCGCGTCGTCGAAAACGCGCAGCGTCATGGCGAGATACGGCGGATAAGGCGCGGTGTCGATCAGGCCGGTGCCCAGCTTGAGCTGCGTCGGCACGTCGGACGGCAGCAGCGGCACCGGGTGGAAGCCGTTGCTGACGTACCACTGGTACCATTTGTCGGCGCCCTTGGTCGTATAGAGCTTGGCGTTCTTGACGTCGGCCAGCGATTTCAGCGGCTTCTTCGAGAAGACCTGCAGCCACCCGGCGGAGCCCCAGCAGACCAGGTGGAACCCCTTGGCGTTCAGCCGCTGCTCGATGACCGGCGTCAGGCGCTTCTCGATCGCCGCTTCCTCGTCGGGCGAGTCGATGAAGAACGGCATCGAGAAAACATTGAACGCCTCGTCGAGCTCGGCCAGACCGACGTTCGACAGGAACGAGGCCTGCAGGATGTCGGCCCGCATCTTCTTGATCGCGGTCGCTTCGTCCCCTTGCTGGCCGCCGGGAAACACGGTCAGCGTCACGCGGCCCGCGGTGTCCTTGTTCCAGGCGTTGCCCATGTCGAGCAAGGCCTTGTGCCAGCTCGTGCCGGCCGGCACGAGGGTCGAGAGCTTGATGTTTTCGGCGCCGGCCGACAGCGTCACGGTGGCGGCGGCGAGCGAGGTCCAGATCAGGAAGCGTTTGACTGCGAACATAGCCTCATTCTATTTGGTGAAGAGCGTGTCGATGTGATCGAGCATCGCCTGCGCGCGGCGCTGCTGCACCAGCGTGATCAGGCGGGTCGACGGGCTTTTCTCAGGGTCGATCGCCAGCGCCTGTTTCAGCAGCGATTCGAACTCCGCGCGATCCTGCGCCGGCATCGAGACGCCGATCGCCAGCGAGACGTAAGGGCCTGGCGCCGCCCCGTTCTGGAGCTCTACGGCCCGTTTGAAATGGACGCGCGCCCGCTCGACCGAGCCGCCGAGCGCCTCGGGCTGGCTGTCGAGCGCGATGAACATCTCGTGGAGCGCACCCTGGTTCCACGTCTCGTCGAGCGCGATCGCCCGTTCGGCCAGCGCGCGGACGGTCGGCAGGTCGATCACCAGCTCCGGCTTGTCGACGCCGAGCGCGATCGCCGAGCCCCACGACGCCGCCATCCAGTACAGGAGCGGGACGTCCGCCTTCTTCGCCGGCTTGAGCGCAGCGACCGGGTCCTTGAGCAGCGCCGGCGTGATCCCGGGGAAGCGCACCTCCATCGCGCGCAGGCAGTAGCCCTTGGCGCGAAGATACAGTTTGAGGGCGCGCGTGTTGAGGTGCGCCACCTCGTCGTGGTGGTTCGTCTCGCCGAGCACGAGCGCCTCGGTTTCGAGATAGGCGACCCCGTATTGCGTGAAATTGCTGCAGGTGGCGATCAGCAGGTCCTTGTTCTTCGGCGCGGAGTCGAGCAGCGATTCGTACAGCTTCAGCCCGAACGGGATGGCCTGGCCGACCAGTTCCGGGTCGTCGTCACGGGTGAACACGTCGCCGCTCGACGCGAGCGTGTTCGCGACCATGCCCACCGCCTTGCGCTGCAACATACCGCAGCCGCCGAGCGCCGCCGCCACCGCCGCGAGGGCCGCAACCCGCCACACCCGTGCCAATTCAGTCCTCCTGCCCGTCCCACCCGGAAAGGCGCAAATCGCGTCCAAAAGGGCGCACGCTATTATGCCTGTCGAACGAGCCAGGAGTGGAAATGACTTATCCTCGGAGCCGGCACGCGATGATCTCGGGACGGCAGCGCAAAGCCATTTTCTTCACAGTCTTCGGGATCTGCCTGGTCGCGGTGGCGGTGACGCTGAACGTCAGCTGGCTGCTCATCAACTGGCGCGAGGGCATGCTGATCGTCTTCGGGTCGATCTTTTTCCTGGTGATCATCGCCGGCATGGTGATCAACACCATCTTCCTGGTCCGCGAGATCCGCCGCAACGAGCAGCACGATTCCTTCATCAACGCCGTGACCCACGAGCTCAAGACGCCGGTCGCCTCGATCCGGCTCCATCTCCAGACGCTGCAGATGCGCGAGCTCGAGGAGGCGAAGCGGCGCGAGTTCTACCGCGTCATGCTCGAAGACAGCGATCGGCTGCTTCACACGATCGATCAGGTGCTGATGGCGGGATCGACCGGATCCATCCTGCGCCGCCGCGGCAGAACAGTCCTCGACCTTGCGCCGATCGCGCGCGAGTGTGTCGCCCTGGCGCGCACGCGTTTTCAGCTCGACCAGCAGGCGCTGCACTACGTGGAGGAGACGCCCAGCGCGATGGTGCTGGGGGACGCCGACGAGCTGAAGGCCGCGGTGTGGAACCTGATCGACAATGCCGTGAAGTACTCGCAGGGCCAGCCGCAGATCAGGGTCGAGCTCGCCGCCGCCGCGCACCTGCGCTACGCCGTTCGGGTCAGCGACCACGGCGTCGGCATCTCGCCGGCCGAGCTGAAGCGTATCTTCAAGCGCTTCTACCGCGTCCCGGCCAGCGTCGCGGTGCGGACGAAAGGCAGCGGCCTCGGACTGTTCATCGTCCGTTCGGTCGCCCGCAACCACGGCGGTCGCGCCTTTGCCGAGAGCGCCGGCCAGGGGCACGGCAGCACGTTCACGATTCTGCTGCCGGGTGCGCCCGCCTAGCCGTCCGGCTGCCCACTGCCATGCGCCATCGCGTCCTCATCGTCGAAGACGAGCAGCACCTCGCCGAAGGGCTGCGCTTCAACCTCGAGGCCGAGGGCTATGACGCGGAAGTCGTCGACACCGGCGAGCGGGCGCTCAGGCGCCTCGAAAGCGCCTCGGTGCCGGTCGACCTGGTCGTGCTGGACGTCATGCTGCCCGACAAAGACGGGTTCGCCGTCGTTTCGGAGCTGCGCGCGGCGCGCAATTTCGTCCCAGTCCTCATCCTGACCGCGCGCGGCCGCCCCGACGACGTGCTGAACGGGTTCGCAGCAGGGGCGGACGACTACCTGCCGAAGCCGACGGAGCTGGCCATCCTGCTGGCGCGGGTCGGCGGCCTGCTCCGCCGCAGCTCCTGGGCGCGCGCCCAGGCGCCAGCCGCGGCCGGGGAGAAGCGGCCCGACCGGTATTCGTTCGGCGGACGTACCATCGATTTCGACCGCCTCGAGCTCACGGTCGGCGAGCGCGTCCTCAACCTGACCCTGATGGAGGCGAATCTTCTGCGGTATCTTATCGAGCATCAGGGCAAGCCAGTCTCGCGGAGAGCCATGCTCGAGCACGTCTGGGGACTTCACGAGGATACCGACACGCGCGCGATCGATAATTTTGTCGTGCGGTTGCGGCGCTACATCGAGGACGAACCCTCCCGGCCGCGCCATCTGCTGACCGTGCGCGGCGTCGGTTACCGATTCAACACCAATCCTGAACCATGATTGCACTCGTTCTGGCACTTGCCGCCGCGCTGCTTCAGCCGGCCGCCACTATCTCCGGGACCGTCAAGGATCCGAGCGGCGCCCCGATGCAGGCCGTTGTCGTGACCGTGACCGCGGCCGGCGTGCGCGCCACCGCCACGACGGCGAGCGACGGCACGTGGTCGGCGACGCTGCCCGCCGGGGCCGCCACCGCGACCATCGCCATCGACGTCCAGGGCTTCGCCCCGGTCCGGCGCGAGGTCGCGCCGTCGGCAACGCCGATCGACATTGCGCTGCGGACCGCCACGATCGCCGAGCAGATCTCGGTGAGCAGCGAGGCCGGGGCCACCCGGCTGTCGGTGCAGAGCAGCGTCACCTCGCTCGATCGATCGACCATCGTCGAGACGCCGGCGCTGCGCCTCGACGACCAGCTGCGCAGCGTACCCGGGTTCAGCCTGTTCCGCCGCACGACGTCGGCAGTCGCCAACCCCACCACGCAGGGCGTCACGCTGCGCGGCATGTCTGCGTCTGGGGCCAGCCGGACCCTCGTGATGGCCGACGACGTGCCGTTGAACGACGCCTTCGGCTCCTGGGTTTACTGGGATCGCGTTCCGATGGCCGCCCTGCAGCGCGTCGAGGTCATCCGCGGCGCGTCCGGGGACCTTCACGGCAACGACGCGCTCGGCGGGGTGATCCAGGTGACGACGCGCACCAGCCAGGGAGGGGAGGCGTGGCTCGAGGGGGGCAACCTCGGCACGTTCCGCGGCTCGTTCTACGGAGCGGTCAACCGGAAGACGTGGATGGCGGGCGCCGCCGCCGAGTCCGGCACCACCGACGGGTTCGTCGTCGTCGCGCCCGAGGCGCGCGGTCCGATCGACGTCAAGGCGGATTCCGATTCGACTTCCGCAACGGGATGGATCGGCGGCGGCCGCGCGGTCCAGGCCACGGTCCGCGGCGGCTACTTCGATGAGAATCGCAACAACGGCACGCCGCTCCAGGTGAACGGTACGATCACGCGCTGGGGCAGCGCCAACGCGCACGGTTTCGTCGGCGGCGGGCTGTGGGAGGCGCGCGGCGACTTCAGCGCCAACAACTACAACCAGAGCTTCAGCGCGGTCACGACCGTCAACGGCGTGGCGCGCGCCGGCGAGCGGCTGACCAATCTGCAATGGGTCGGCTCCAACGCCGGCGGCGGCGCCGTCGACTGGATCCGCCAGGGGAGCCGCGCGCAGGGGATGGTCTCGTTCTCGGAACGCGCGGCACACGCGAACCTCGACGAACAGGCGTTCAGCACGGCGGGCGTCGGCGCCGCGGTCGTGCACACGCCCGCCACCCAGCACGACACCGGGCTCGCGGCGAACGGGCAGCTCACGCTGACGCCGCGGATCGTGCTGAGCGCCGGCGCGCGCGCCGCCTGGTGGACGCTCACCAATCCCGGCGGCCTCGGCACCGTGCAGGATCGTTTCTTCTTCCAGCCTCGTGTCGCGGCGACGATCGACGCCGGCAGCGGCCAGACCGTCCGCCTCTCGTGGCTGAGCGGCTTCCGCACGCCGACGATCAACGAGCTGTTCCGATCGTTCCGCGTCGGCAACACGCTGACGCAGGCCAACAGCGCGCTGAAGCCCGAGGAGTCGTGGGGCCCGGAGGCGGCTTACACGATCACCCATGCGGACTGGACGGCGCGGGCGATCTTCTACGCGACCCGCCTCGACAACGCCATCTACAACCGCACGATCACGGCCACGGCGTCGGCGATCACCCGTCAGCGCGACAACGCCAGCGCACGGGCGATCGGCTCCGAGATCGAGTTCGAATGGCGACTCGGAGGCCTGCTGAGCGCCACCTCGTCGTGGGCGTTCAACGATTCGCAGTTCACCCAGGCCGAGCTCGACGGCAACCGCGTGCCGCAGGTGCCCAAGGCGGCGGGCTCGGTCGGCCTTCGCGCGGCGCACCAGGCGTGGAGCGCGTCGCTCAGCGTCAGGGTCTTCGGCCAGCAGTTCGACGACGATCAAAACCAGTTCATCCTCAGGTCGGGCTCGCTGACCGATGCGCGTGCCGCGCTGCGTCTCTCGCGTCACGGCGAACTGTTCTTTGCGATCGAGAACGCCTTCGACAACGAGATCGACACCGGGCTGACGCCCATCCGCACGATCGGCGCACCGCGGCAGGCTCGCGGTGGGCTCATTGTTCATTTCTGAGGGGCCTTCGTTATTGTCTGAGGGGCTTCGCCCCTCAGACTCCCCGGCACGCTCTATAGCGCGCCGCTTCGCCGGCGCGCTACGTTCGCGTGGCTCGCTTCGCTGCGCTCGCTCGCGTAGGTCGCATCGGGCTCCGGCTCGCTCGCGTAGGTCGCATCGGGCTCCGGCTCGCTCGTGTAGGTCGCATCGCTCCGGGCTCGCTCGGCGCGAGTTCGCCTGACTCATTTGCGGTACAGTGCCGCCGCGGGGAGGCTCATCTATGGAACGACGGATGTTTCTCGGAACGCTGGCCGCTTCACTGGTGGCCGGTGCGATCACCGATGCGCAGCCGCAGCCGGCGCCCAGGCGCTCGGGACGGTTGAGGCAGGGCGTCACGCGCGGCGTCTTCGGCCGCAATAACTGGACGCTGGACGACTGCTGCCGCGAGGCGGCGAAGCTCGGGATCGAGGGGTTCGATCTGATCGGACCTGCTGACTGGCCGACGCTGAAGAAGCACGGTCTCGTTCCGTCGATGTACCCGGGTGGCCCCGGCGGCACGATCCCGATCGGGCCCAGCCACAAGGACACGCATGCCGAGTTGATTCCGAAGATGCACGCGGCCATCGACGAGGCCGCCGCCAACGGCGTGCCCAACATCATCGTCCTCGGCGGCGAGAAGCGCGGCATCTCCTACGAAGAGGGAGCCGACAACTGCGCCACGTACCTCGATGCGGTGAAAGCGCACGCCGAGGACAAGGGCGTGACCCTGTGCTTCGAGTACCTGAACAGTAAAGTGAATCACAAGGACTACGTCTTCGACCACATCGCCTGGGGCGTCGACGTGATGACGCGCGTGAACTCGCCGCGCGTCAAGATCCTCTACGACATCTACCACGCCCAGATCATGGACGGCGACATTGCCAGGAACGTCCGGGATCACATCCAGTGGATCGGCCATTTCCACACCGGCGGCAACCCCGGACGGCACGAGATCGACGACACGCAGGAGCTGAACTACCGCTTCGTGATGACGGCGATCGCGGATCTGGGTTACACCGGCTTCGTCTCACACGAGTACTCGCCGACGCAGGGGCACGATCCGCTTGTCGAACTCCAGCGCGCGATGGCGATCTGCACCGTCTAGCAGCAGGGACGAGGGCCGGGACGAAAGATCGATTGCCAATCCGGCGGTGGCGGCGTATATCTCTGTTGTCGACATTCTACAAGAGAGCTGCCAATGTTGAACGATATTCGCCTGGCGCTGCGCACCCTGCCGCGGACGCCCGCCTACACCGCGGCCTTCGTCCTGACCCTCGGTCTCGGCATCGGCGCCAACGCCGCCATTTTCAGTGTCATCAACGGCGTGCTGCTACGGCCGCTGCCGTACCCCGACGCCGACCGCATCATGCACCTGCGCCAGCCGCAGCTCGCCGCCGGCGTCGACGACACGAGCTTTTCGTTCACCGAGGTCGCGGACTATCGCCGCGAGTCGCGCACCATCGACCAGTTCGTCGAGTTCGGCGACTGGACGTTCAACGTGATCGGCCGCGGCGACGCGCAGCGCGCCACCGGTGGGCTGGTGACGTCGAACTTCTTTCCGATGCTCGGCGCCCGCCCGCAGCTCGGCCGCCTGCTGCTGGCCGCCGACGACGCCCGTTCCGCGCCGCCGGTGGTCGTGCTGACCGACGCCTACTGGCGCCGCGTCTTTGGCGCGGATCCGGCCGTGATCGGGCAGATGCTCGATCTCACGGTCAAGAAGGCGCAGATCGTCGGCGTGCTCGCGCCGGGCGCGCACTACGCGACGCAGCGCCGCCAGGACTTCTACGTCAACTACTCGGCGAACGATCACTACCAGAGCGCGTCGATGGAGAAGCAGCGCTCGCACCGGATGACCGACGTTTTCGCGCGGCTCGCGCCGGGGGCGTCACCGGCGGCGGCGCAGGCCGAACTGCGGCAAATCGCCCTGCGGATGCACGAGACTTATCCTGACGAGTACCCGAAGTCGAGCGGCTTCGACACCGTCGTGACGCCGTGGAAGGACGAGCTGACCGCGAAGGCGAGGCCGACGCTCGTCGCGCTGCTCGTCACGACCGTCTTCGTCCTGATCATCGCCTGCGCCAACGTTGCCAACCTGACGTTGACACGGCTCCTGCAGCGCGATCGCGAGCTGGCGGTGCGCACCGCGCTCGGCGCCGGCGGGTGGGTGCTGCGGCGGCAGCTGCTCGCCGAGCACCTCGTCCTGTCGGTCCTCGGCGGTGCGCTGGGACTCGGCCTGGCGATCGCCTGCCTGAACCTGCTCGTCCGCTACACGGCGCGCTTCACCAGCCGCACCGGCGAGATCGCGCTCGACGGCCGTGTCCTCGGCTTCACGTTCCTCGTGTCGATCGGGACGGCGCTGCTCTTCGCGGCGGCGCCGCGCCTGTCGTTTCTGAGCGATCCGGCGCGGATGATGGCGGGTGCCGGCGGACGTGTCGCCGGAAGCCGCGGCCGGCGGCGCACCCAGCGGGTGCTCGTGGTCAGCCAGCTGGCCGTCTCATTCATGCTGCTCGTCGGCGCGGGCCTGCTGACGCGCAGTCTCTCTCGCCTCTACGCGATCGATCCGGGGTTCAACCTGTCGAACGTGCTCAGCCTGCAGGCGCCCGACTTCCGTCAGCCGAACCGCGACCGGCGCCAGCAGTTTTCGCGCGACGTCATCGAGCGGGTCGGCGCCGAACCAGGCGTGCAGGGGGCGGCGATGACCTCGGCGGCGCCACTCGCCGGGTCGTTTCCCCAGCAGCAGACGTTTCGCATCGACGGCGCCGACGCCGATGCGCTGGCGGCCCCGCCCCGCACCGTCAGCCGCGTGGTCAGCGCCGCCTACTTCTCGACGGTGGGCACACCGATCAAGCTGGGCCGGGCCTTCGCGGCATCGGACCGTGCCGCATCGACACCGGTGGTCGTCCTCAGCGAGTCGATGGCGAAGTACTACCTGAAGGACGTCAATCCCGTCGGCCGGCACATCAGCTGGCAGGGCCTCAACGGCGCGTGGACGACGCCCGCCGAGATCGTCGGCGTGGCGGCCGACACGCGTGCCGACGGTCTCACGTCGGCGCCGCTGCAGACGCTCTACCAGCTCGACACGCAGTCGCCGTTCGCACCGACGACAATCCTGGTGCGCTCGGCTGGCGCGTTCGATCGCCTCGCGCCGCGCCTGGTCGAGATGATCCGACAGCTCGACCCCGACCGGCCCATCGATCACGTGCAGACGCTGGAGGAGATTCGCGACGAGACGATCGCTCCCGAGCGGTTGAACGCGACGCTCGTCGACCTGTTCGCGCTGCTCGCGCTGGCGATCGCGACGGTTGGCGTCGCCGGCGTGCTCGGGTTCTCGGTCAGTCAGCGCACCAACGAGCTCGGCATCCGCCTCGCGCTCGGCGCGCATCGGCGCTCCATCCTGGTCATGATCCTTGGCGAAGGCGTCGCGATGGCGATCGTCGGACTCGTGGTGGGAGGGCTCGCGGCGATCCCGCTGTCGCGTCTCCTCGCGGGCCTGCTCTACGGCGTCGAGCCGGCGGATCCGGCGACGATGGCCGCCGCCGCGGTTCTGCTTCTGAGCGTTGCGATCGTGGCCGCCTGGATTCCGGCGCGGGCCGCCACCGCGGTCGATCCCTTGACGGCGCTGCGAAGCATGTGAGGCAGACCCGCAACGTCTGCGCGGCGACGCCTACGTCCGGCCAGCGGACGGAAACCGCCGCCGCCGTCGCCGCCGCTTCCGTGGGAGCGGCCGGTCGGTCGACGCCTCGCGGTTGCCGTCCGTGTCGGCCGGCGGGGACGCCGACGGCTCGGCCTGCAGCGATCGCCAGTGCTGCAGCAGATCCGGACGGCCGCCGTGGATCTCCAGCCAGGTGAGCGCGTCTTCCAGCACGTGTCGGTGCAGCACGGCGCGCTGCGCGCGGTAGGGAGCACGCAGGTCGTGCAGCCGGGGCTGGATCGCCAGGATCTGGTGGAGCCGCTCGATGTCGCGGCGCGGCATCGGCAGCACGCCGAGTTCGATGCGGCGCTCGAGCGCGTCGGCGTGAAAGCCGCGCGGACCCGCGAGGCCGAGCGGCACCAGCAGCGTGCCGGCGAGGATGGCGTTGGTCAGCGTGTCGGGCGCCGCCGCGAAACGACGGCGATACTGATCCAGCCGCGCCACCGATTCCCACAGCGCCTCGTTCGCCGCGTCGAGCTCGGGCGTGACCGCGCCGAGCAGCTTCGTCGCCTTCAGCATGCGGAGGCTGTTCTCGGCGAAGCCGGATCGCAGGATTTTGAAGTATTCCTCCACCAATCGTGCCGACGCGGCTCGCGCAATCTCGTGGCGGTGGACCTCGATCGCTTCCAGAATCGGCTCGTCGATGCGGAAGTCGAGACGGGCGGCAAACACCACCGCCCGCATCATGCGGACCGGATCCTCGAGAAAGCGGACGCCGGGATCGCCGATCGACCGGATCAGCCGCCGCTCGAGGTCCTCGAGGCCGCCGACGTAGTCGATCAGGGAGAACGTGGCGATGTCGTAGAACAGCGCGTTGATCGTGAAATCGCGCCGGAAGGCGTCCTCCTCCGCGGTCCCGAACGTGTTGTCGCGGTGGATCAGCCGGTCGTGGGCGCGGACGTGCGCCAGGTGGGTGCCCTCGGCCTGCACCTGCTCCTCGAACGGGGCGTCGGCGGGGACCGGCGCGTCCGGCGCGGCCTCGAGCGCCTGGTCCGACTCGGCTCCGTCAGCTGGCAGCTCCAACGGGTCGACCTGACGGCGGAATGTGGCCACCTCGATCGTCTTGGGTCCGAATTTGACGTGGGCGAGGCGGAAGCGCCGGCCGATGATCCAGCAGTTTCGGAAGAGTTTCTTGATTTGGTGCGGATGCGCCGAGGTGCCGACGTCGAAGTCCTTGGGGCGCCGGCCGAGCAGCAGGTCACGAACGCTACCGCCGACGAGATAGGCCGCAAAGCCGTGCTCGTGCAGGCGGTAAAGGACCTTGAGCGCGTCCTGGTCGATGTCGCGGCGGGAAACCGAGTGCTCGGTTCGCGCGACGATGGTCGGTTCCACCATCCGCCGACGATTATAATGCGAAGGATCGTGGCGACAGTTGCGCGCCCCTCCGTGCTCTTCGCCTTCCTGCTGGTGGTGGCGCTTCTGGTGGTTGCCGGACCGGCCGCCGCGGCGTCCAGCCGCAAGCAGGATCCGCTCGCCGCAGCCCGCCAGTTCTACAATCTCGGCCAGTACGAGCAGGCCATCGCCGCCGCCCAGGAGGCGGCCACCCATCCCGCCGCAGCCGGGTCGGCCCGCCTGATCATGGCGAGAAGCCGCCTGGAACGCTACCGGACCACCGCCGCGCCGGGCGATCTCGACGACGCGCGGGCCGACTTGCGGGCCGTCGACCCGTTACAGCTCGAGGCGCGCGAGCGCATCGAGCTGCAGGTCGGCCTGGGCGAGCTGTTCTATCTGGAAGAGCGGTTTGGCGCGGCCGCGGAGCTGCTCGCGCCGGTGATCGAGCGGACGGCGTCGCAGGCCCCCGACGCCCACGTCCGGGCCCTCGATTGGTGGGCTAGTGCCGTAGATCGCCAGGCGCAGGCGTTGCCGGCGTCCGACCGGGCGCCCATGTATACGCGGCTCATCGCGCGCATGGAGGAGGAGCTGCGTCGCGAGCCGGGATCGCCGGCGGCGGCGTACTGGATCGCCGCCGCGGCACGCGCGTCGGGCGACCTCGATCGCGCCTGGTCGGCGGCAATGGCCGGCTGGGTGAGCGCGACGCTCGCGCGCGACCGGGGCGTCGCGCTGCGCGCCGATCTCGACAAGCTGGTGACCGAGGGGATCATTCCCGATCGCGCCGGCCGGGCGCCGGCGCAGGAGCGCCGTCAGACCGTCGCCGCGCTCGCGGCGGAATGGGAGACCTTCAAGAGCGGCTGGTAGCTGAGTAGCTACCGACTGCGGCGGATGGCGGCTACGTCTTCGCTTCCTTCCAGTTGTCTCCGGCGCCGACGTCGACGGTCAGCGGCACGTTCAGCTTGACCGCGCCTTCCATCAGCTCGCGGACCGCGGCCGACGTTTCGTCGAGCGCTTCGCGCGGCGTCTCGAACAGCAGCTCGTCGTGGACGGTGAGGATCATGCGCGCGCGTCCGCCGGCGACCTTCGGTAGACCGGCGTGCACGTCGATCATGGCCTTCTTCAGGATGTCGGCGGCCGAGCCCTGGATCGGCATGTTGACCGCCATGCGCTCGGCGGCGGAGCGGACCTGGAAATTGCGGCTGGTCAGTTCCGGCACCAGTCGCCGGCGGCCGAACATCGTCTTGACGACGCCGGACTGGCGGCCGTCGTCGAGCGTGCGATCGATGAAGGCGCGGACGTTGGGGAATCCGGCGAAATAGGAATCGATGAACTTCTGCGCCTCGTCCGTCGTCACGCCGATGTCTTTCGAGAGCGTGAAGGCCGACTTGCCGTAGAGCAGCGCGTAGTTGACCATCTTGGCGATGCTGCGCAGCTGGTGCGGATCCCTGCCGGAGCCGGCGCCGAAGATCTTGAGAGCGGTGCGTTCGTGGAAGTCGGCCCCCTCACGGAACGCGGCGACGAGCACCGGATCCTCGGAGAGGTGCGCCAGCACCCGGAACTCGATCTGGGAGTAGTCGGCGGAGACGAGCACGTAGCCCGGGTCGGCAATGAAGGCGCCGCGGATCTCGCGTCCGAGCTCGGTCTTGATCGGGATGTTCTGCAGGTTGGGGTCGCTGCTCGACAGGCGCCCGGTGGCGGCGACGGCCTGGTTGAAGCAGGTGTGGACGCGGCCGGTCTCGGGGTTGACGAGCTGCGGCAACGCGTCGATGTAGGTCCCCTTCAATTTCATCAGCGACCGCCACTCGAGGATCAGCCGCGGCAGATCGTGCGCGAGCGCCAGCTCCTCGAGCACTTCCACCGCGGTGGAGGGCGCCTTCGACGCGCCGGTCCGCTTCAACACCGGCAGCTGCAGCTTGTCGAACAGCACCTCGGCGAGCTGCTTCGGCGAGTTGATGTTGAACTCGCCGCCGGCGACCGCGTAAATCTCGCGCGATCGACGCGCGATGTCCTGATCGAGGCGCTGCGACTGCGCCGCCAGTTTGGGGCCGTCGATGCGGACGCCGGCGCGCTCGACGTCGACGAGGACGGGGATGAGGGGCCGTTCCAGCTCGGTGTAGACGCGCAGCAGGTCTTCCTTGGCGAGCAGGGCGCCGAAGATCGGCGCGAGCTGTCCGACCAGATCGGCCCGCTCGGCCGCGAAGGTCAGCAGGACGTCGGGCGGCACGTCGGCGTAGGAGATCGCCTTGGCGCCGCGCCCGCACACGTCCTCCTCCGCCAGCGCCTTGTAGCTGACGTGCTCCAGCGAAAGCTCCTCGAGTCTGTGCTCGGCGCGCGTCGCGTCGACCAGATAGCTCGTCAGCATGGTGTCCGTATCGAGGCCGCGCAGCGTGACGCCGTGGCGCAGCAGCATGATCGCGTCGAACTTCAGGTCGTGCCCCTGCTTGCGGATCGCCGGATCCTCGAGGAGGGGCCGCAGGATCCCGAGCGCGCTCCGGATCGCGATCGACGGCACGGCCGCCGGCGTGTCGACCAGATTCGGGGCCGGGGTGTGGTGACCGGTCGGCACGTAGTCGGCGTCGCGCGGCGCCGCCGAGAACGCCAGCCCGACGATGCCGGCCCGCATCGCGGAGGGGGCGTCGGGAAGGATCGCCATCGAGAAGGCGCCGGCGGCGCGCAGGCGATCGGCGAGTTCGCGGACATCGTCCTCGGTCGCGGCGATGCGATAGCGTTTGACGATCGTGTCGGCAGTCGGCGCGTACTCGCCGACGAAGGCGCGGAAGCCGAGTTCGTTGAAGATCTGGAAGCAGCGCTCGCGGGTGGCGCCGCGATAGCGGGCCGCGTCGGCGTCGAAGGTCACCGGCACGTCGGTTCGGATGCGTGCGAGCACCTGGCTCTGACGCGCGTCATCGGCGTGCCCCTGCAGCCCTTCGCGGTAACGCTTGTTCTTGATCTCGCCGGCGTGCGCGAGCAGGTTCTCGAGCGTGCCGTACTGGGCGATCAGCTCGCGCGCCCCCTTGTCGCCGATGCCGGGGACCCCCTTGATGTTGTCGATGGTGTCGCCCATCAGCGCCAGCACGTCGACGACCTGGTGCGGCGCGACGCCGAACTTCTCCTGGACGCCGGCCGCGTCGTACCAGGTCCCTTCCTCTTTCGGGTTGTAGACCTGGATGCCGGGGCGCACGAGCTGAAAGAAGTCCTTGTCGCCGGTGACGATCACCACCTCGAAACCGGCGGCGGCCGCCTGCTCCGCCAGCGTCCCGATCACGTCGTCGGCCTCGTAGCGCTCCGAGGTGAGGATCGGCACGCCGAGCGCTTCACACGCGGCGTGCACCATCGGAATCTGCTCGGCGAGCTCGTCCGGCATCGGCGCGCGGTTCGCCTTGTAGTCCGAGACCAGATCGTCGCGGAAGGTGCGGCCCGGCAGGTCGAACGACGCCGCGATGTAGTCGGGGCGCTGCTCGTTGAGCAGCTTTCGCAGCATCGTCACGAAGATGTAGACGGCGTTGGTCGGCCGTCCCTGCGCGTTGCGGAGGAATCCGCCTTCGGCCGTGCGCACCGGCGCGTGATAGGCGCGGTACATCTGGGAACTGCCGTCGATCAGGAAGAGACGCAACATTTAATTGTATCATTCGCGTGATGCATTCACGGACGCGCGCGGCCCTGCTCGCCATCGTGTTGGCGGCAGCAGCCGCCGCGGCGTGCGGCATGCCCAGCCCGCTCGGCCCCGACTACGAATACGAGGAAGATCTGACGCTGAGCATGGACGGCTCGGCGACGCTGGACGTCAACGCTTCGGTGCTCGCGCTCGACGCCCTCAAGGGACTGACGCTGCCGCCCGACGTCAACGCGCGGACCGACGACCTGCGCGATCGGGTGCGCGCACTCTACGAGTCGCCGTACGCCGGCGTCGGCCGCATCAGTACCTGGACGCGCCGCGGCCACCGCTTCGTCGGCATCCGGCTCACCGTGCCCGACATTCGCGCGCTGCCGAAGGCGCCGCAGTTCGCGTGGGCGAAGTACGCACTGAGTCCCGATGGCGAACTGGTCGCCTTCCGGGAGACGCTTTCGAAGCCGCCGCCGCCCGGCGTCACGCTGCCGCCGTGGCGCGGCGACGAGCTCGTCGCGTTCCGCGTGCACCTGCCGGCGCGCATCCGTTTCCAGAACTCGCGCTATCTCGACGGCGGCGGCACGCGTCCCGCCTCGCGCGGCAACATCGTCACCTGGGAGCAGCGGCTGCAGCAGCGGATCGAGGGCAAGCCGATCGCCTACGCCGAGGACCGGACGCCCGACGTGATGGAAGTGCGGATGGACCGCGAGTCGATCCTCTACCGCACGCTCTGGCTCTTCGGCATCGCCTTCGCCGCCGCGCTGCTCGTCCTCGCCGGCCTCATCTGGCTGACGATGCGGCGAGGGCGTGACGAAGTCTCTAGGCCGCAATAGGCCTGCGGCGGCGGTCACGCACGTAC